>NZ_DATMVN010000784.1:0-5476 GCF_035563135.1 Streptomyces sp. | reverse complement strand
GCAGCTCGTCCGAGGCCCACCGGGCCAGTGCGTCATGCACCGCGGGATCCAGCCGCAGCAGCATCTGCTTGCGGGCGGACCCGCGCCGGGGTGCCCGGCCGGGGGGAGGGGCCGCGTCGTCGGTCACTGGTAGAGCGTGCCCGTGTTCAGGACCGGCTGCGCCGCGCGGTCGCCGCAGAGCACCACCATCAGGTTGCTGACCATCGCCGCCTTGCGCTCGGAGTCGAGCTCGACGATGTCCTGCTCCGCGATCCGGGTCAGCGCCATCTCGACCATGCCCACCGCGCCCTCGACGATCTGCTGGCGGGCCGCGACGACCGCCCCCGCCTGCTGCCGCTGGAGCATTGCCGAGGCGATCTCGGGGGCGTAGGCCAGGTGGCTGAAGCGGGACTCGATGATGCGTACGCCGGCTGCCTGCACCCGGGCGGTGAGCTCGGCCGCGAGCTTCTCGGTGATCTCCTCGGCGTTGCCCCGCAGGGACAGGCCGCCCTCCTCGTGCGCGTCGTACGGGTACTCGATCGCGATGTGCCGGACGGCCGACTCGGTCTGGGTGGCCACGAACTCCAGGAAGTCGTCGACCTCGAAGAGGGCCTGGGCGGTGTCCTCCACCTTCCAGACGACGATCGCCGCGAGCTCGATCGGGTTGCCGTAGGCGTCGTTGACCTTCAGGACGGCCGTCTCGTGGTTGCGGACCCTGGTGGAGATCTTGCGGCTGGAGGTCAGCGGGTTGATCCAGCGCAGGCCGTCCGCGCGGATCGTGCCGACGTAACGGCCGAAGAGCTGGATGACGCGGGCCTCGCCCGGAGCGACCATCTTCACACCGCTCATGCAGAAGAACGAGGTGACGGTCAGGAGCAGCCCGAGGACGAAGAGCGGGATACCGACGCCGTTGTGCCCGCCGGAGCCCAGGACGCCGCCGACGATGGCCAGGGCCACGCCGAGGAGGACTCCGAGGACGGTCAGCAGGAGGCCGAGCCCGCCGGGGATGGAGTGGGCGGTCGTCTCCCTGACCTGGGGTGCGGGCATCTCGGGAGCGTCCGGGGCCAGGTCGGTGGAGGGGCCGGTGGGGCCGGGAAGGTCGTGAGGTGCGGACATGGGTCCCCCGTTCCTACGGCGTGCGCCGCGCTAGCAATGTGATTACACATTAACGCGATTCGCAACGTTGCGCACCCTTGGGGAGTCGGTTCCATGGGGGCCGGGTGCTGATTCTCACGTCCGGAAAGGCCGGATCGTCTGCCTTTTGTCCAGGCTTTCGGTGTTAGCTGGCAGGTCTGACCGGAGTGGTACGAGCAGAAGAACAGGAGCACAACAGCGATGGGTCGAGCGGATGCGCGGCGAGCCCCGGGGCGGGAAGCGCGCCGGGCCGGGAGCGGCGGCACACGCCGGCTCTTCACCTGGCGGAAGGTCCTGGGCACGTTCTTCGGACTCTGCCTGCTCGGGCTGGGCGCCTTCGCGGCGCTCTACGTGTTCGTCGACGTGCCCGAGGCCAACGCCCAGGCCGAGAAGCAGAGCAACGTCTACAAGTACAGCGACGGCACGGTCCTGGCCCGCAGCAGCTCCGAGGTCAACCGGGAGATAGTCGACATCGGCGTCGTGCCCAAGAGCGTCCAGCACGCCTTCGTCGCCGCCGAGAACAAGTCCTTCTACCGCGACCAGGGCGTCGACCTCAAGGGCACCACCCGCGGCCTGCTCAACACGCTGACCGGCAAGGGCAAGCAGGGCGGCTCCACGATCACCCAGCAGTACGTCAAGAACTACTACCTCACGCAGGAACAGACGGTCACCCGCAAGCTCAAGGAGCTGGTGATCTCGCTCAAGGTCGACCAGCGCATGGAGAAGGACGACATCCTCGCCGGGTACCTCAACACGGTCTACTACGGGCGCGGCGCGAGCGGGATCCAGGCGGCGGCACAGGCCTACTACGGCGTCGACGCCAAGGACCTCGACACCTCCCAGGGCGCCTACCTCGCCGCCCTGCTCCAGGCCCCCAGCCAGTACGACTGGGCGAACGCCACGCCGTCCGGCAAGAAGCTGGTCAAGGAGCGCTGGGGCTACACGCTGGACAACATGGTCGACGAAGGATGGCTCGACCGGGCCGAGCGGGACAGGATGACGTTCCCCGTCCCGGACCCGCCCAAGGCCGCCGGAGGCATGGACGGTCAGACCGGTTACCTCGTCGAGGCCGCGAACGACGAGATGGAGCGGCAGGGCATCACCGAGGAGATGCGGCAGAACGGCGGCTGGACGATCACGCTCAACATCGACAAGAAGCGGCAGAAGCAGCTGGAGAAGTCGGTCGACCGTGAGCTGGAGAGCCAGCTCGACCGCAAGGACAACAAGATCGACGCGACCGTCCAGGCGGGTGCCACCTCGGTGGACCCGAAGACCGGCAAGGTCGTCGCGCTGTACGGCGGCGTCGGTGCGACCGAGCACTACATATCCAACGCCACCCGCCAGGACTACCAGCCGGCCTCCACCTTCAAGCCGCTGGTGCTCGCCTCCGGGCTGGAGAACGGGTCGACCACCCAGGACGGCAGCCTGATCGGCCTGAACACGGTCTACGACGGGACCAGCAGGCGCCCCGTGGTCGGCAGCGACATCCCGTTCGCCCCGCAGAACGAGGACGACATCAGCTATGACAACCCGACCGTGCGGACGGCGATGGACAAGTCCGTCAACGCCGTCTTCGCGCAGATGGTCGTGGACGTCACTCCCGCCGCCGTGAAGAAGACCGCGCTGGCCATGGGCGTACCGGACAAGAACTTCCCCGAGACGCCCGCGATGACCCTGGGCACCATGAACGCCTCGACGTGGGACATGGCCGGGGTCTACGCGACCCTCGCCAACCACGGCAAGAAGGTCACCCCGACCATCGTCAAGTCCGCCGTGCACCGTGACCGCACCATGCAGCCCGTCGTCGGTGTGGGCGGCCAGGTGATCAGCCGGGCGTCCGCCGACACCGTGACGGACGCGCTGACCGAGGTCGTCGACGTCGGCTCCGGGCGCGAGGCCGACACCCCCGCCTACGACGCCGCGGGCAAGACGGGCACGTCGGAGAACAACAAGGCGGCCTGGTTCACGGCCTACACCCCGGAGCTCAGCACGGCCGTGGCCCTCTTCGGAGAGTCCACCCAGGACGGCGGCGGCCAGGTCAGTCTCACCGGCACGGCCAACTCCGGCCGGGCCAGCGGCGGCGGTTTCCCCGCCAGGATCTGGGCGGACTACACCCTCGGCGCGCTGAACGGCGGCTCGGACGCCACCTTCGACCTGCAGGGTGTGGAACGCGGCGAGACAGGGGTGACCGAGACCCTCCCGGCCGCCCCGCCCGAGACCCAGGAGCCGGTGGAGAGCCCGTCCGAGGAGCCGGAGGAGCCCTCCGGGTCACCGAGCGCGACACCGAGCGAGGAGTCGCCTTCAGCGGAGGCGCCGAGCGAGAGCCCGTCCCCGACGCCGAGCGGGACGCCCAGCACCACGAAGGACCCCGAGGGCGAGGACGAACCGCCGGGCGAACGCCCGGGCGGTGAAGTCCTGCCGGGGCAGCAGTGACGCGTGAGGGGCGGTGCCGGCCGGCACCGCCCCTCACGTTCGCTCATGGATCCAGGACGGCCGAGGCGGTGATGAAAAGCCCTTCTGCCTCTTCGGAGGCTTCTTGCGCCGTCATGTGGAGCGGCAGAGGGGTGGGTCCGCCGGTTCCTGTGAGCGAATCGTTCGCCCTCGGGCTTTCCACTGGTTCTTTGTGGCTTCATACCTTTGGTGAGGAGGTGGAGTTCGGCCGACAGGTCAGCCTTCGGATTGCTGTTCCGGCTCATCGGCCCGATCGGGGAGCCGAAGAAGGGCCGTCCGCGGTGGGAAGGGAAATGGCGGCAGCGCCCCCGATGTGTTCCTAGTCACATACGGGACGCGCCGTGAGGCGAGCCGCTCGCTCCGAGGACCGTCCGCGAGGGCCGTGCGAGAGCCGCCCGTGAAGCCCGTCCGTGAGGACCGTCCGTGAAAACCCTCCATGAGGTCTCTTCGTGAGAGCTCTCATCGAGGGCCGCACCGCACGGCCGGTGACCCGGCGCCGCCTGGCGCACCGAGGCTTCCTCGGCCTCCCCCGGACACCGGCACGACGTCCTCACGGCGCCGGCCCTCACCCGCACTCGCAGAACCTCCTGGGCCGCCGCCGGCAGATGCCCCGCACCGCCCACCGGAGTACGCACCCCCGCTCCTCGGCGCCACGGAAGAACAGGCGTCGCCCGCTCCTCAGCCGGAGCCGGGCACAGCCATCTCGAACCAGACCACCTTGCCCGTCGACAACCGGGTCGCGCCCCACCGCCTGGCCAGCCGGTTGACCAGGAAGAGCCCGCGCCCGCCCTCGTCCGTCTCCCGGGCGCGCCGCTGCCGGGGCAGCTGCGGGGAGTCGTCGCCCACCTCGCAGCGCAGGATGTCCGTACGCAGCAGCCGCAGTGTCACCGGCCGCTCCGCGTAACGCACGGCGTTGGTCACCACCTCGCTGACCAACAGCTCCACCTCGTCCGAGAGGTCGTCCAGGCCCCACCGGCTCAGGGCCCTCCGGGCCAGCCTGCGGGCCCGGCCGGGCGCGGCGTCCTCCGGCTCCAGGAACCAGTACGCGACATCGCTCGGCGCGATCCCGTCGAACCGGGCGGCCAGCAGGGCGATGTCGTCGTCCCGGTCACCCGGGCCGAGCATGTCCAGTACGTCGTCGCAGAGCGCTTCCAGCGGCGGTGAGTGGTCCGGTCCGGTCAGCTGGGCCGTGGCGGCGAGCCGCTCCCGCAGGATCTCGATGCCCGTCCAGACGTCCCGCATCCGGGACTCCACCAGGCCGTCCGTGTACAGCAGCAGCGTCGCCCCGGCCGGCGCGTCCAGCTCGACGGCCTCGAAATCGACCCCGCCGACACCGATCGGCGCACCCGGCGGCACCCGCAGCACCTCGGCCCGGCCGCCCAGGTGGAGCAGCACGGGCGGCGGGTGACCGGCGTTGGCGATGGTGATGCGGTGGGCGACGGGGTCGTACACCGCGTACAGGCAGGTCGCCATGCGGTCGCTGCCGAGCCGCTGCGCCTGCTCGTCCAGATGGTGCAGGACCTCCTGCGGAGGCAGGTCCAGCCCGGCCAGGGTCTGCGCGGTGGTGCGGAGCTGGCCCATGATCGCCGCGGACGTCATGGAGTGCCCCATCACGTCACCGACGACCAGGGCGACCCTGCTGCCGGGGAGGGGGATCGCGTCGTACCAGTCCCCGCCGACCCGCGCGGTCTCGGCGGCCGGGAGATAGCGCGAGGCCAGCCGTACACCCGTGGGCTGGGGCAGGGAGTCGGGCAGCATGGTGCGCTGGAGCTCGTCGGCGATGTACGCCTCGCGGCCGTACAGCATGGCCTTGTCGATGCCGAGCGCGGTGTGCGTGGCCAGCTGGGCCGCGACCAGGAGATCGTTCGCCTCGAACGGCGGACGTTCCGGGCCGCGCAGGAAGACGGCGGCA
>NZ_DATMVN010000783.1:0-3449 GCF_035563135.1 Streptomyces sp. | reverse complement strand
GGGGTTTTGATCCTGAAGGGGCGGTGGAGTGTCAGCTCCGCCAACCGTCGTGGCGTGGTCGCCAGGCCATCCACGTCGACGTCGACCCGGAAGTCGCCGGCCTGGGTGTAGAGGCGGAACGTGACTTCGTCCTGGCGGTTGGCGTTGGCGGCGGGTGTGCCGGGCCGCGTGTAGCGAAGCAGGACGTAGGTCTCTTCTTCGTGCACGGGCCGGTCCCGCCGGTAGAGCAGGCCGGGGAAGGAGCTCCGGACGAGGGCGACGTGCGCGCGGAGTAGGGCCTCGCGCGCAGCGGCCACGGCCGCCCAGCGGGCGTCATCGGCAGTGTTGGTCACGGTCTTCTCCATCATGTGATGTTCGGTGCTGCGGAATGGGTCGGGGTTGGAGGGCGGTGCCCTGTCCGCGCTCGGTTGGCGCCTGCAGGACGGGTCGGACAGCTCGGCGCGGCGCTGCGTGGTCTTCGCAATGACAAGATCGCGCGCTGGCTCGGGTGCCGAGGTTCGGCACGGGTGGGGTGATGCGTCCCCTCGGTGCCGCCCGACTGGGCGGCACCGAGGGCGAGTTGGCCTAGCCCAGCCTTGAGCAGTCGTGGCCGGACCTTGAGTTATCCGGCGGACACGGGGATGAGTGTGACCTTGGCAGGATCTATGCGGTCGTCCCAGATGGGGTGCTGCTGGCCGTTCACCCAGATGTCGTGCCCGTCGCGGGTCCTCGTGCGGAAGAGGGTGCTGCCCTCGTAGGTCGCAAGATCCCCGTGCTGCCAGCCTGGGGTCAGCACTGTGAGGTCGCTCAGGGCGTCGTGTTCCGGCAGCTCGGTGCCGTTGTCCAGCGTGATAGTGCCGCCGTAGTTGCTCTTGACGCGGGCCGTGTAGGTGACACGTATGAGCGCACCTGCCGTGAGCTCGTCGCGTGTGTTCTCGGCAGGGTGGCCGCCCATCTCCTCGTCATGGTGTACGGGGCGCATGAGTTGGTCGTGGGTCCAGGCGCTTCCGGTGATGAGTTGAGCGAGGATCGGGTCGCGGTCCGCGTCCCAATCCAGGACCGCGTTCCAGTCGATGCGAGGCTCTCCGTGGGCGAGCTGGTGGAGAGCGTCGAGTACGACGTAGGTGGACAGGTCGGGTCGGAAGAGAGCGTTTGCCTGTGCGTGGTCGAGATTGAGCGCGCTGGCGGCGGCTGAGTAGGCGTCGATGATGTCGCCTTGGTCGTCTTCAGCCAGCACGGAAGCCTGGCTGACCTGCGCGTAGTCGCCCCACCGATTGTTCAGGAGGGTGCGGCCACCGAGGAAGGCCGCCCATCCTGCTACGCCGAGCCGAGTGATTCCCGCAGCCGGGTCGCTTTCGGGCATCTCTCCGGGGGCGAGTTGAGCGTGGGGGCCGTTCATCGCGGCGCCGGTTTCGTAGTTGACAGGGTGGTTCAAGATGTGGTCGCGGACTTGTCGGGCAAGGTCAGCGTTGGGCTGCATGTGGGTGAGTCCCTTCTGGGGTGGCTGCTATGGATTGCGCATTCGAATCCGGGGTCGACGAAGCAGCGATATAACTGCAATCTATGTTTCTGATATAGCTCATTCAATAGATTGGATGGGCGGGTGGAAGGGTCATCAGGGCCGGCCGCAGGCGGCGGGGCAAGAGGGATGGTTCGGGCAGTTGCAGTCGGGGTCAAACTCGTTTTCGCTGCACTGGCACGAGGGGCATCGCTTTTCGCTGTTCTCCGGGTGGTCCACGCCGACAGTTCGCCGTCGGCCCTTGCGCGCCTGCTCTGCGGCGTCGAGGGCGCTCATAACCTCTGCGGTGGCATGCCGTCCGATCTGGTCGATCAGTACCGCTTCCAGGAGGTCGGGATCGATAGGACGCTGGGGGGACTGCTGTACGAGCACGTCGGTTCCTTCCATGGGATGGGATACAGCCCCCTGGCTCAGCCGGATCTTCTGGCTAAGCCAGGGGACTGCGGCAACCAGATCAGCCGGAGACTTGCATCCTCCAGGCATTCACGGCCTGGTCGGCGGTGTCACCGAGGGCCAGGTCCCAGAGGGCGTGGACGCGGCGCAGATCGTCCAGGGCGGCGCGGGTGAACGGCTGCGGGTCCCCAGCGATGGGGCCGCTGGCAGTCCAAGTGGGCGCGATCAGCCACAGCTTGGAGAGGTCGGCATCGACGGGCAGCGCAGGGCAGTTGATGGCACGGTGATGCTGGACGGCGATGGAGCCGTGGGCGGTGCAGTGAGTGGGGCGGGTGCCGGGAACGGCCTCAGCTGCTCCGCATGCAGCGCGGGCGCACGTACAGATGCGGAGGCTGGTGCCCGCCGGGGTGTGGGTGTGGGTCGCGAGGAGATTCACGGGCTGTCCTAGGCGTAGGGATGGGGACCGGCGGCGAACTGGTTGGGTCAGTTGAACCAGGAGGCCCGGTCGGATCACTTCGTGCACGGAGCGGGCCCGCAGACGGCTGGGGTGTGCTGGCCGGCGGCGGGAGGGGGACTACTTCTGTTTGGTCGGTGGATTGCTTTGCCTGTTCGCCGTGACCTGAGGACGGTCACAGGTGCCTACGGCGAGCAGGAACCACAGACAGGCGCCAATCAGTTCGAGCGCGGAATTCCGTCCGCATGCCAGGTCGGCGAGGCCTACGAGGGTGAAGCCAGCCGAGATGGCAATGAGCCAGCGGTGGGCGGACTTGGGACCCCACACGGCGAAGGTCACGAGGGACAGGCCGAGGAGCGCAGCGGTCAGTAGAAGCATCTGGGCGGTCGTCATCAAAGCCCTGTTCACGCGTGGTTATCGGAGGGGGAGGGGCGAGCGCACCGGCCGCGACCTGCCCCTGGATGGGCCCGGTGGGGATTCCCAACGGGCCCGTGGGCCATGGTCAGGCTGCGGGGTGAGCGACGATGTTGGGGCAGGAGTTGCCGTTGACGATCCCGCTGCCCTGGCAGTTGGCGCACTCCTTGGCCTGCTGGAGCTGGTGCAGGGCGCAGAGGCTGGTGAGAGCTGCGGCGTAGCCGGAGGCGGATCGGTCGTAGCGCCTGTCGATTGCATCGCGGAGGAGGCCAGCGGTTTCGAGGGCCAGGGAGTAGGTCGCGGCAGCGGACGTAGGCTGGGTGGTTTCCTTGGTGGCCATGAGGTCTCCTCTGGGGCTGGGTGAATGGGTGAGCGGACTTGCTCACTGACTGCAATCTATTCACTCACGCTCATTCATTCAATAAATAGCTGCTGCGGATCCCACGACTTTTGAGGAGCTCCGGCGTCGGTCCGGCAGTACATCCGAGGCTGCGGCGTGGGACGGCGCGTGGCCGCAGCAGAGCCCGTGGCGCACCGCGCCCTTCTTGCCGATCTGTGTCGGCCAGCGGTGAAGGACTGGCGGCTGCCGGGCTTCGGCCGTTCCGTCGACCGGTCAGGACCGCAGGACGGTGCGCGTCTCCTCGCTCGCGATCCGCTGGGCGGGGGCGGTCCGCAGGTCCGTCTTCTGGG
>NZ_DATMVN010000782.1:0-11747 GCF_035563135.1 Streptomyces sp. | reverse complement strand
GCGGCCGCTTGACCCGGCGCCCGGGCTTCGGGGCGTCGTCAGCCGGGAGGGGCTGGGGCGCCGGGGCGGGCCAGGCGTAGGCGGTGACGGGGACTTCGGCGGTCCGCGGCCCGGGCCCGTAGGCAGGCGGCGGCGGGTAGGCCGCCTCGCCACCGCCGTACGCGGCGCCGTCGGCGTACGAACCCGTGCCGTACGCACCGTACGAGGCACTGTCGTGCGAACCGTTGTCGTGCGAGGGGGGCATCGGGGTCTCGCCGCTCGGGCGGTGGCTGTCGGTCATGTCCACGAGAGTGGCCAGCGAACATGAGAGCAGCCTGAGTACGTCCTGAGAAGCCCGGCAGAACCTCGTATGTCCTGAATGAGGAGGCGCTCTGCTACGGCGCGGTCACCGTCGGTTCGCCGCAGCCGCACGATTGCCGCACCACCAGCGCGGACGGGAACTGCTTCAGCCGCTCGCGCCGCGATCCCGAGACCCGCAGCGAGTCGTCGAGCACCAGGTCCACGGCCGCCCGCGCCATCGCCGGGCGGTCCGAGGAGACCGTCGTGAGCGGCGGATCGGTCAGCCCCGCCTCCTTCACGTCGTCGAAACCCGCGACCGCGAGCTCCCCCGGTACGTCGATCCGCAGCTCGCGCGCGGCCCGGAGCACGCCGATGGCCTGGTCGTCCGTCGAACAGAAGATCGCCGGGGGCCTGTCGGGGCCGGAGAGCAGCTTCAGGGCCACCTGGTAGGCGTCGTAGCGGTTGTACGGGGCGTGGAAGAGGCGGCCCTCCGTCGGCCGGCCGGCTTCCTGCATCGCCCGGCGCCAGCCCTCGATGTGGTCGGCGACCGGGTCGCCGACCACCGGGGTCGACTCCATGCCGCCGAGGCACGCCACGTAGGCGTTGCCGTGCTCCAGGAGGTGGCGGGTGGCGAGCTGGGCACCGCCGACGTCGTCGGTGACGACCGCGACGTCGTCGATCGCCTCGGGGCGTTCGTGCAGCAGGACGACACGGGCGTCCCAAGCCTCTATCTCCGCCGCCGCGCGCTCGCTCGGGCCCTGGCTGACCAGGATCAGCCCGGAGACCCGCATGCCGAGGAAGGCCCGCAGATAGTGGACCTCGCGCTCGTCGCGGTAGTCGGAGTTGCCGACGAGCACCATCTTCCCGCGCTCGGCCGCCGCCTGTTCGACCGCGTGCGCCATCTCGGCGAAGAACGGCTGCCGGGCGTCCGGAACGATCATCCCTATGAGGTCGGTGCGCCGTGAGGCCATGGCCTGGGCGACCCGGTCGGGCCGGTAGCCCAGCTCCTTGATGGCGGCGAGCACCCGTTCGCGCGTGGCCGGGGCGACCGGCCTGGGTCCGTTGTTGATGACGTAGCTGACGACCGCTGTCGAGGTCCCCGCCAGTCTCGCCACATCGTCCCGCGTCACCTTGGCCACGCGCGGCAGTCTACGCGGATCGACCTACCGCTTGGCAGGCCGGACCGGGGCTTCTTCCGGGATCTCGGCATCGGTGGACTGCTCCGAACGGGGGAGGTCACTCCGCACGGTCTTCGACGCCGCCTTGACCTTGGCCTCCTCCGAGGACCGGTCCGTCTTCTCGGGGGTGACGAAGCGGTAGCCGACGTTGCGTACGGTGCCGATCAGCGACTCGTGCTCGGGGCCGAGCTTGGCCCGCAGCCGCCGCACGTGGACGTCGACCGTGCGGGTGCCGCCGAAGTAGTCGTAGCCCCAGACCTCCTGGAGCAGCTGGGCGCGGGTGAAGACCCGGCCCGGGTGCTGCGCGAGGTACTTGAGCAGTTCGAATTCCTTGAAGGTCAGGTCGAGGACCCGGCCCTTGAGCTTGGCGCTGTACGTCGCCTCGTCGACCGACAGGTCGCCGTTGCGGATCTCCATGGGGGAGTCGTCGGCGGTGATCTGCTGGCGGCCGGTGGCCAGCCGCAGCCGGGCCTCGACCTCGGCGGGCCCGGCGGTGTCCAGCAGGACGTCGTCGATGCCCCAGTCGGCGGTGACGGCCGCGAGGCCGCCCTCCGTGACGACGAGGACCAGCGGGCAGCCGGGTCCGGTGGACCGCAGCAGTTGGCAGAGCGAGCGCACCTGGGGCAGGTCGCGTCGGCCGTCGATGAGGATGACGTCGGCACCAGGGGTGTCGACGAGCGCGGGACCCTCGGCGGGAGCGACCCGCACGCTGTGCAGCAGAAGACCGAGGGCGGGAAGCACCTCCGTCGACGGTTGAAGGGCATTTGTCAAAAGCAGCAGTGAACTCATCGCCGCCCACCTGTCCGGGTCGTCGGTCGATCGTGCACGGTCAGCTCGCCCATTACGTCGGTCCTCCTCGTTCCCTGCGAGAGGGGCACTCCCGGGTCGGACCCGGGGGAGATGCGGCACTGCTTCGTACTACCCGTACGGCCGTCACCCGCGACGGCCGTCATACGGTTCTCACTGCGCGGTCCCGCGCCCGGGGACCGCTGAGCTTGTGGAAACGTCGCTGTAACAACGCTCGGAAAGCACAAAAGGACCCGGGGGCTGCTTTGCCCGGATCCTCTTCGCAGCACAATAGCCCACATGAGTTCTGTGTCCGAGGGGCGTTTCCTGAGTTCTTCTGTTCCCTCGATCACGCCCGTACCCCGTCGCGCCACGTTGCTGACCGGTGACGGGGTCCGTATCGAGGCGGTGTACACCCCGTGTACGGCGGGTGCCGGGGCCGGCGCGTCCGGGGAGACGGCCGTGGTCCTCGCGCACGGGTTCACCGGCGCGGCCGACCGGCCGGCGCTGCTGCGGGCCGCTGCGGTGTTCGCCCGGCGTACGGCCGTGATCACGTTCTCCTTCCGGGGGCACGGAAGGTCCGGCGGACGCTCCACCGTGGGCGACCGCGAGGTGCTGGACCTGGCGGCCGCGGTCGCCTGGGCGCGGTCGCTGGGACACCGTCGGGTCGTCACGGTCGGCTTCTCGATGGGCGGTTCCGTGGTGCTCCGGCACGCCGCTCTGTATACGGCGCCGGGAGCCGGGGAATCCCCGGCCGGAAAATCCGGGGCGGTGGAGGCCGAACGGGCGGTACAGCGCATTGAGGCGCGTAGGGCGCACGAGGGGCGCGCGGGGGCGCATTCAGGGGGGCGCGTGAAGGCGTCGATGGAGGCCCATACGGACGCGGTCGTCTCCGTGAGCGCACCGGCCCGCTGGTACTACCGGGGCACGGCCCCGATGCGCCGCCTCCACTGGGTCGTCACCCGCCCCACGGGCCGGCTCGTCGGCCGCTACGGCTTCCGCACCCGGATCCACCGCGAGGACTGGAATCCCGTGCCGCTCCCGCCGGTGGAGGCCGTCCCGCTGATCACCGTGCCCCTGCTGATCGTGCACGGCGACCGTGACCCGTACTTCCCCGTCGACCACCCGCGGATGCTGGCAGGGGCCGCGCCGGACGGAGCGGAGCTCTGGCTGGAACGCGGCATGGGCCACGCGGAGAACGCGGCGGACGAGGGGCTGCTGGCCCGCATCGCCGACTGGACGGAGCCGGTGTGCTCCATGATGGACAGCTGACGTACGACGAAAGGGGTGCCGCCATGGCAGCGGGGACGATCCGCTACTGGGCCGCGGCCAAGGCCGCAGCGGGGACCGCGGAGGAGCCGTACACGGCGGAGACGCTCGCCGAGGCGCTCGACGGGGCGCGCGAGCGGCACCCCGGTGAGCTGGCGCGGGTACTGCTCCGATGTTCGTTCCTGATCGACGGGAATCCCGTGGGGACCCGCGGTCATGAGACCGTACGGCTTGCTGAGGGCGGCACGGTCGAGGTGCTCCCGCCGTTCGCAGGAGGGTGAACCGCAGACCATGAGCAACACCGATCAGCAGTATCCGTACGACCCGGCGCACGGGCAGCAGCCCTACGACCCGGCGCACGGTCAGCAGCCCTACGGCCCGGAACACGGTCAGCAGCCTTACGGCCCGGTGTACGGGCAGCAGCACGAGCAGCCGGCGTACGGGCAGCAGCGGGATCAGCAGCAGCCGCCGTACGGGCCGCAGCAGCCCTACGACCCGGCGGTCGGGCCGCAGGACCAGCAGCCGGCGTACGGGCAGCGGCCCGCGCAGCCCGTATACGGACAGCAGCCGTACGCGCAGCAGCCACCCGCCGTGCACCCGGAGCCTGTCGCGTACCCGGAACCCGCCGGATACCCGGAACCCGCCGCGTACCCGGAGCAGGGCGGGCCCGGGGCTCCCGGCGGTCAGGGCGAGGCCCAGACCTGGCAGGGACAGACCTGGGACACCCGGTACCAGCCCGCGATCCAGCCGCAGCACCGCGCCGCGCCCGCCACCGGGCAGGGCGGGGCCCCGGGCGCCCACCCGCTGCCGCCCGAGGCCCCGGCCGCAGTACCGCCCGCTCCGCCGGCTCCGTCCGTACCGTCGGCTCCGTCGGCGGCCTTCGCCGGCTCCGACTACAGCGCGCCCACCACCCTGGGCAACAGCCGGATCACCGACGCCCAGCGGGCCCGCGCCGAGGGGCGTTCGCCGATCATCGCGCCGGGGATGCAGCCCGCCGCGATCACCGCGGGACTCGGGCTGCTCCTCGCCCTCGGTGCGGCGGTCGGGCCCTACGCCCTGCTCGTGCCTCTGGTGCTGCTCCAGGCGGTGACGGCCGCCGGGTGGTTCCGGCTCAACGGCATGTGGCCGGCCAGGCAGGGCATCGCACTCGCGTTCGCCGGCGGTGTCGTCGCCGACGCCGTGCTGCTCGTGGCGGGCCGGAGCAACGCCCCGGCGGCCATCCTCGGCACGCTCGGCGTCTGGGTGCTGCTCACCCTCGTCCTCCAGCTGCGCAGCCACGCCGGAGCCGATGAACGGATGTACGGCCTGACGGCCACTGTCGCCTCGGCCGCGCTCGCAGTGCTGGCCGCCGGACACCTGGCGGCCGTCCCGGACGCGGTGACGGTGGGCGGCATCGCGGTCGCCGTGGCCACGCTCGTCAGGGCCCTGCCGCTGCCCGGACCGGTGTCGGTCGTCGTGGCGCTGCTCGCGTCGGCGGGTGCGGGCCTGGCTGCCGGAGGTCTCACGGACTTCGGCGCGCAGGCCGCGTTCCTCGGGTTCGCGGCCGGCGGCTGCGCGCTGATCGGACTGCGTGTCGCGAGCTACGACTACCCGTCCCGCTTCGTGCACATGACGGCAGGGGTGGCGCTGCCGCTCACGGCCGCGGCTCCCGCCGTCTATCTGATCGGCCGTGCGCTCGCCTGACACCACGGACGTTCCTGACGTCCTTTCACCCGGTTCCCCTGTTCCGGGGAACCGGCCGGGCCTCCCACTCGTCGGTCACTCCGAGCGCGCCGCACAGCGGCAGTAGGCTCACGCGTCAGGGTCCGGCCGGTCCGAGTGGGAGAACAACAGGCATGCGAGCACTGCGAACACTGCTGATCATCGCCGTGGTGCTGGGCGGCGTCTTCGTCGCCGTGGACCGCGCCGCCGTGTATTTCGCGGAGTCGGAGGCCGAGCAGCGGGTGACTTTCGGCGGCGCCGAAGCCGGGTCGACCGAGGTCTCGATCAAGGGCTTCCCCTTCCTGACGCAGGTCGCCGGGTCGGAGTTCGACCGGGTCGACGTCACGGTCGAGGACATCCGCGCCAGCGCGGCCGGGCGGGAGATACGCATCAGCGAGATCCGGGCCCAGCTCCGGCAGGTGACGCTGGGCGCCGGTTACACCAGTGCGACGGCCTCCCGGGCCACCGGGACGGCCGTCATCCCGTACGCGGCTCTCACCGAGGCCGCCGACGAGGGTGTCACCGTCGCCTACGGCGGCGACGGGAAGGTCAAGGTCACCGGTTCCGTCCGGATCCCGCTGCTGGAGCAGACCGTCACGCGCAGCGTGCTCTCCACCGTCACCCTGGTGGACGGGGACACCGTCAAGGTGCACGCCGACGAGGTCCCGGGCGAAGGCATCCCCGGCCTGGAGGACCTGGTCAGGAAGAAGACCGACTTCGAGCGCGTGATCGGCGGGCTGCCCGACGGCCTGAAGCTCCAGAAGATCGAGGTGGCGCCGGGCGGCCTGGAGATATCGATGACGGGCGCCGGCATCCGGCTGGCGGGATGACGACGCGGCTGTGCGGCCACGGATGACCCCCGGGCAGCCGGGGTAGGGCCTTCCGGGGGCGGACCGGACGGGCGATCCAGATGCTGAGACGGGTGTGTCCGCTCCGCAGATGAACCTCGGGCGAAGCCCTGCGCGTCCCGGGCGGCCGAGGGTTCCGGCCGCTCACTCGTCTCGCATCACGGACGATCGTGTCTCATCATCCGATACGACGGTGACATCTCCGCCCGTACCTCCCTACGATCGGACGCATGAAGCGACAGGCGGACCTCACGAAGCGGCGGGCAGTAGACCTGTGCCGCGTCGCCGCCATGCTCTGTCGCACCTTCTGAGCGGGACCCTCTCCCGTTTCCCCCGGCCCTTCGATGACATCAGGGCCGAACCCGTGCCTTCCGTACGCGTTCCGCGCCGAGCACCTGCGCGTACATCCCGCACACCGCACCGCGCACCACCCCGCCGCAGACTGCCCCGGAGGAGAAACACATGAGCCGCGCAGACGTTCTGGTCGACGCCGACTGGGTCGAGGCCCACATCGACGACCCCCAGGTCGCCATCGTCGAGGTCGACGAGGACACCTCGGCGTACGAGAAGAACCACATCAGGAACGCGATCCGGATCGACTGGACCAAGGACCTCCAGGACCCGGTCCGCCGTGACTTCGTCGACCAGGCCGGCTTCGAGAAGCTCCTGTCCGAGAAGGGCATCGGCAACGACACGCTGGTCGTCCTCTACGGCGGCAACAACAACTGGTTCGCCTCGTACGCCTACTGGTACTTCAAGCTGTACGGCCACGAGAACGTGAAGCTGCTCGACGGCGGCCGCAAGAAGTGGGAGCTCGACTCCCGCGACCTGACCGACGCCGTCCCGACGCGCCCGGCCACCCAGTACAAGGCCAAGGCCCAGGACGAGTCGATCCGCGCCTACCGCGACGACGTCGTGGCCGCCATCGGCAGCCAGAACCTCGTCGACGTGCGGTCGCCCGACGAGTTCAGCGGCAAGCTGCTCGCCCCGGCGCACCTCCCGCAGGAGCAGTCGCAGCGCCCCGGCCACGTGCCGAGCGCCCGCAACATCCCGTGGTCGAAGAACGCCAACGACGACGGCACGTTCAAGTCGGACGACGAACTCAAGGCGCTCTACGAGAACGAGCAGGTGGACCTGTCCAAGGACACCATCGCGTACTGCCGCATCGGTGAGCGCTCCGCGCTCACCTGGTTCGTGCTGCATGAGCTGCTCGGCCAGGAGAACGTCAAGAACTACGACGGTTCGTGGACCGAGTACGGCTCCCTCGTGGGCGTGCCGATCGAGCTCGGCGCCAACAAGTAACCACTCGGCTCCGACACGCCATTTCGCAGGACCCGATCAGCAGGACCCCGACCCGAAGGACAGAACACCATGTGTGGAGCACAGGCCGGCGGCCCCGACGCTTCGACGATCAAGCCGGGCGAGACGACCATCCAGGGCAGCGTGACCCGCGACGGCGAGCCCGTCACCGGCTACGTCCGTCTCCTGGACTCGACCGGTGAGTTCACCGCAGAGGTCCCGACCTCGGCGACCGGACAGTTCCGCTTCTACGCGGCCGAGGGCACCTGGACGCTCCGCGCCCTGGTTCCGGGCGGCACCGCCGACCGTACGGTCGTGGCGCAGACCGGCGGTCTCGCCGAGGTCGCCATCGCCGTGTAGTTCACGCACACGGACCGGCCGGAGGGCCGCACCCCAGGGGGTTGGACGCCACCTGGACAGGGGTGCGGCCCTTCGTGCCGTCCGCGTGCGCTTCCGCGCCGACGGGTCCTACGCTGGAGACATGTACGCCCGGCGCAGGCGCGCCTATTTCCTGATGATGGGCGGATGCCTCTTCCTCTTCGTCTCCGCCTGGGCCTTCGTGCGCCTGTGGTCCGTCCCGGCGGCGGTGGCGATGTGTGTTCTCGCCATGGTCATACCGCCCGTCGCGGCGGTCGTCGCCAACCGCCGGGGTCCCGAGGACCGTTGGTGGGACGAGGCCTCTCCGGGCGCCGGGCCCGGGGAGCCCCGGCAGCCCCAGGACTCCCGGTACCCACAGGACTCCCGGTACCAACAGGGCGCCCGGCAGCAGCGGAGTCCCCGGCACCGGCAGGACCCCCCGCCCCGCTCACCCCGGGAGAAACCCACGGGCGACCCGACGTCGGACGCGTGGTGGGACGAGCTCGACGGCAGGAACCGCCGCCGGTAGCCGGCCGGGTCCCCGGATCAGTAGACGAGGGCCTGGGTGCCGTCCGTCATGGCCTCCTGCACGAACACCTGGGCGCCGGCGATCCGCACGCCCTCCAGGACGTCCTTCTCCGTGATGTCGCGACGCGCCGCGCACTGGGTGCAGAGCGTGATCCCACCGCCCGCCAGGATCGAGTCGATCAGATCGGGCAACGGCGCGGCGTGCGGCAGGTCGAATTCGGCGGCGCGTCCCGGCAGGGCGAACCAGGAGGACTCGCCGGTCAGCCACAGGGAGACCTCGACCCCGCTGGCGACGGCCACGGCCGCCACGGTGAAGGCCTGCGAGCAGCGCTCGGGGGCGTCGGCTCCGGCGGTCACCTTGATCACGAGCTTCTTCGGCATGTACCGAACTGTAATCCCCGGCCGGACAGCCTCCCCTGTGCCCCACCGGGCCGTGGCCCCGCAGAACCAGCTCCTGGGCTGAACCTGCCGCGCCCCAGGGAAAGCCCCGGGCCGCCGTGCCGGGCCCCCACCCATTAGGCTGGGGGCCCGGCCGTCCGCTGCCGTCACGTCGTTCGTCCCGAGGAGCTCTTGTGCTTGAGGTTTTCTTCTCCGCCCTGCTGGTCCTGGTCTGCGTCGGCGTGCTCGCCTTCGCCGCAGTGACCGTGAAGAAGCTGTACCAGGGCCAGCGCTGACCCTCGCCGAACACCTCCCGTACACCCTCACAGATCGTCTGAGCCGCTCATGATCGAGATTCCGTCCGACCTCCACCCGGACCTCGTGCCGCTGGCCTTCCTCCTCGGCAACTGGGCGGGTGCGGGCGTCTCCGACTTCCCCGGCGCCGAGAAGTGCAACTTCGGCCAGGAAGTGACCTTCAGCCACGACGGCCGCGACTTCCTCGAGTACGTCTCGCACTCCTGGGTGCTGGACGCCGAGGGCAAGCAGGTCAAGCCGCTGGAGTCCGAGTCCGGCTACTGGCGCATCGACAAGGACCGCAAGGTCGAGATCGTCATGGTCCGCGACCAGGGCATCGTCGAGGTCTGGTACGGCGAGCTGGCGAAGCAGAAGCCGCAGATCGACATCGTCACCGACGCGGTGGCCCGCACCGCCGCCTCCGGCCCGTACAGCGGTGGCAAGCGCCTCTACGGCTATGTGAACAGCGACCTGATGTGGGTCGGCGAGAAGGCCACCCCCGATGTGGAGCTGCGGCCGTACATGTCGGCGCACCTCAAGAAGGTCGTCACCCCGGAGGAGGTCGCCGCGATGGCGAAGAGCCTCGGGGACATGCCGGACGACGGCATCGCGTTCTTCAAGTAGACCCGCGCAGCCCCGGCACCACCCCGGTGCCGGGCTTTCGCATGCTCCGGACGTACGGCTCGGACGATGCCCACCCGGAGCGAGGGGGTTAACAGATCGCCGTGCACTGCAATGCGCTTACGTGTGGTGTGTGGGCTCGCTACGGTAAGAGCCGCAGCGGAGGCCATCGCGTGGTCCGGCCGGTTCGGGACACGCGAAACCCCCAGTCGCATTGCGCGCGACTGGGGGTTCCGTAAGCCGTGCTTCGGGCGGCATGCGTGCAGAGGCGGACCCGAAGCGTTCGTATCCCACGCTACCACGGTGGGTGCCGACGCCGTCCAGAGGTGCGCCGTCATCATCACGGCAGGGGCCGGGAACAGGGGGGAATCATGGCGGACGCGTGGCCGGACTGGATGGAGCGGACGTTCTCGCAGCCCAGAATGGAGCCGTATCTGGACGCGTGCGACGGCGACGTCTCGCAGGCAGGCCGGCTGTACTGGTGGAACGTCGAGGTCTGCGCGGCCCTCTACGGGCCGCTGCACTGTCTGGAACTCGCTCTCCGCAACGCCTTGCACGGGACGCTGACCGATCACTACGGGAGGGCGGACTGGTGGGAGGCGGCACCCCTCAACGCGCAGGGCCTGCGGCTCGTGGCGAAGGCCCGTTCCAAGTGCGCGGGCCGGCAGGGATCCGGACGGCGCTCGGTGGAGGCGGATGACGTGGTGGCGGAACTGTCCTTCGGCTTCTGGGCCGCCCTGCTCAGCGGCGGTTCCGGCTACGACCGTAAGTTCTGGGTGCCCGTGACCCACAAGGCGTTCCCCCACTACGCGGGGCGCCGTGACGCCCTGTACGACGCGCTGTGGTCCTTGGTGCTCCTGCGCAACCGGGTGATGCACCATGAGCCGGTGCACAAGCGGCACCTCGCGGCGGACCATGCCAAGATCTACCGTCTTCTCGGTTACCTGAGCCACGATCTCGTCCGGGAGGTGCGGACGATGGACCGGTTTGCCGCTGTGCTGCGTCACCGCGGGGCAACCTGTGACGGAAGCCGCCCGCCCCGGTTCTGAGCCCCGGACCGACGGCATCCGGCCGCTCCCGGATCATCCTCGACCCCTCTGGAGGACCTCATGGTGCCCACCCCCGGACGTGTGGTCACGCGTGCGGACATCGCCCGCCGCACGGCGGTCCGACGGCCGGTCGTCAGCAACTGGCAGCGCCGTCACGCCGACTTCCCCGGTGTCGTGTCACGGAGCGACGAGGGCGTGGAGTTGTTCTCGGAAGCCGAGGTGCAGACCTGGCTGGACGGCAGGGTGATCCCCGCGAACGCGCGCCTGGCGGGGGAGGGGGCCGGGGCGACCTATGGTGATCGTTTCCGGCCGGAGGACACCGCAACGGAGTTCCTCGCGGCGGTCCGCGCTCTGGTGGGGGACCCGCAGCACTTCGGTGACCACGTCCCGCTCGACCACTACCTGCTGCTCCTGATGGCCCTCATCCATCTGCGGCAACTGCGTCCGGAGACATGGCGCGCCTGCGTGGGCCGGCCGGACCGCGCGGCCTTGGCTGTGCGGGAGTTCCTTCGGGAGAACGGGCGTCACCAGCTGTCGGATCTGGTCTCCCGGCTGCTGGAGAGGTGCCCGCCGCACATGCTCGCCGGAGTCGTCGGGGCTCTGGACACCGGAGAGCCGGAGAAACCCACCACGTCCGGGTTCGAGGCCGGGGCGAGCGCCTTCGACCTGCTGCTGGCCGCTTACGGAGAGGTGGCTGGCGGGACCGCTGGGGAGCTGCCGACCCCGCCGGCGGTGGCCCGCGCGGTGGCCGGGATGCTGATGGGCGAACCGCCCTCCGGCGAGGGCACGCTCATGCGGCTGCACGACCCCTACTGCCGGGGCGGGGAGATGCTGGCCGCCTCCGTCGACGCTGTGCGAGCCACCGTCTCCACGCCGCTGCGGCTGTCCGTGAGCGGGGCCGGGGCAGGAGCCCTGCAGAGCGAACTGGCAGGGATGAACTTGGCGCAGCGGGGCCAGCCGGCGGACCTGCGCCCGGAGCCGGAGCCGGGGCCGGGGCCGGGGCCGGAGGATCGTGGCAGCGGCCCGGGGGCGCGGTTCGACCGTGTCCTGGTGAACCCGCCGTTCAATGCCAGACTCAGCAGCGGCTCCGGGGGGTCCGTCCCGCACTGGAGATACGGTGATCCGCCACTCCACAACGCCAACTACGACTGGCTCCAGTA
>NZ_DATMVN010000781.1:0-4550 GCF_035563135.1 Streptomyces sp. | reverse complement strand
GAGCGCCGCGAGCGTCGCCCGGCCCCTGTTGCGCTGCCTGTCCACGCGCTTCCCCTCGTCGTCTGCGTTCGTGCCCTGCGCCGGCCGCGTACGAGCAGGAGCCCGGCTGCCGGAGCGACCACGGCGCCCGCTGCGGCAACGGCCGCGATGCCGGTCCATCCTGCACCGCCCGCACCGCCGTTGTCTGCAGCCCCTGCCCGAATGCCGTGCTCGCCCGCCGCGGTGCCACCGGGCCCCTCCCCCGGGTGCGGGAGCACCGTACTGCGGAGGTTCCTCACCTGCGACCCGCGATTATTCGCTCATGCAACACGATGATGTGCGGAAGTGAATCCACGGGTCCGGACACCCCGCCGGACAGCAGAAAGCCCCGGCCGCTCGGCGGCCGGGGCTTGTAGCAGACTGTTCCGTCTCACACACCTGAACCTGCGGGCACGGAGTCGGTCGCCTCCGTCCACAGATCCTGCTCGGCGCGATCCGCCTGGATCTGGCGGTACACGAGGAGCCCGCCGATGGCGGCCAGTGCGACCACGAGAAGCTTCTTCACCGCGCGACCTCGTCTTTCCTTGACGTAAGGGACTTCTGCCGCCCGACTATACACACCGGCCGATACCGATCGGTGACCTCCCCGGTACCCGTCCGCCACCCGCTCCAGCCCCTTTTCGAGGCCCCTCAGGGCTCCCGTAGGAGCTTCTCCGAACCGGTTGAACCAGAAGAGTGGTGTTCATCGGAAGATCGGCACACCGGAGGCGTCGGTCCCGGTTTTCGCCGCCCGGAACCACATCATCGGAAAGGTAAGCAAACAGGACCACCTGAAAGCGAGGGGCCATGAGCACCTTCAGGGTCAAGAGCGTCTGGACCGCCTTCGTCACCGCCTTCTTCGCGCTTCTCGCGTCGCTGGGCCTCGCCACCGCCCAGGCCACGGCCGCGGAGCCGACGGCCATGAACCACGAGCACACGGGTGCGGCCCCGGCAACCGCGAACACCCCGTCGGTGCGATGGACCCTTCCGCGTGACAGGGCGCTGCCGCCCACCATGAAGCAGCGCATCCGCGCCGAGGCGCACGGCTCCTCACCCGCCACCCGGCAGCTGTCCGCCGACACCGCGGACGCCGCGCACGCGACGGCCGGCACCCGCTCCGCCCACAGCGCCACACCTGCCGGGGACTCGGCTCCGCTGCCGCCCTGAGGGCGCCGCGAACTCCACCCAGGCCCCTGGTCCGGTCCACTCCGGCGGGGGCCTTTTCCACGGGTCGGCACACGCGCCCGCGGAAGGCCGGGGGAACGATGAACCCGTGACGGCGCCCGCGGACCTTCCTGGGGCCGGAGGACGGCTGAGGTCAGCCGTCATGCAGAAGGCCCCCCACCGTTACCGGTGGGGGGCCTTCGTGCTGGTGGGGCTAACAGGATTTGAACCTGTGGCCTCATCCTTATCAGGGATGCGCTCTAACCAACTGAGCTATAGCCCCGCCGCGCTGCTGCGCTGACTTCTGAAGATTAGCGCACGTCGGGGCCAGTCCCAAAATCGATACCCGGCGCCCTACTCGTCCTCGGCGAGAGTGAGCTCCACGCCACCCACGAAGCCGGCCGACAGGTTGTAGATGAACGCGCCCAGCGTCGCCAGCGCGGTGGCCAGCACCACGTCGATCGCCGCGATGACCGAGGTGAAGATGAGGACGCGCGGCAGCGACAGGAACGACTGCAGATCGAAGCCGTTGCTCTCGTTCGAGCCGGTGGCCTCGCTGATCGTGCCGCCCACGGTGGAGAAGACGCCCATCGCGTCCATCACCATCCACAGGACGGCGGCCGCGACCACCGCGCAGATGCCGAGCGCGATGGAGAGAAGGAAGCTGACCTTCATCACCGACCAGGGATCGGCCTTCGCCACCCGCAGACGCGCCTTACGGGTACGCGGAGTGGTCCGCGCCCCCGTCCGGGGCAGCCGGGTCGCCTGCGTGCCGCCGACGCCCTGTACACCGCCCTGTGTGCCTCCGCCCTGCGTACCGCCCGCAGGGGACTGGTACGCCTGCGGCGGGTGGTAGGGCCCCGCCGGGCCCGCTGCGGGCTCCCGCTCGCCGGGCAACGGCCCGGTCGCGTACCCCTCGTACTGCGGCTGAGGTCCCCGAGTGTCCGTCACAGTGCCCCCTTGGGAGTCCGTGGCAGGGCCACGGGCGCCGTTCTCGCCTGCTCCGGAAGCGGCCGGACCGGCGCCCGTGGCTCCACTCACGCTTTACTCCTCGTGCTCCCCGGCCGAAGGCGCCGTGCCCTCGGCTGTGCCCTCGACCACGTTCTCGGCATGGGCCTCGACCGTGGCGCCTTCGGCCTCATCGGTCCCGTCGACCTCTTCGGCCTCACGACCGGCCTCGGCGTTGCGCGCGATGCCGACGACGGCATCACGCTTGCCCAGATTGATCAGTTGGACGCCCATGGTGTCACGGCCCGTCTCCCTGACTTCATTGACGCGCGTACGGATCACGCCACCGCCGAGCGTGATGGCGAGGATCTCGTCCGCTTCCTCCACCACCAGCGCGCCGACGAGCGAACCGCGGTCCTCGACGATCTTGGCGGCCTTGATGCCGAGACCGCCACGGCCCTGGACGCGGTATTCGTCGACAGGGGTCCGCTTCGCGTACCCGCCGTCGGTGGCAGTGAACACGAACGTACCGGGCCGGACAACATTCATCGAGAGCAGTTCGTCACCCTCGCGGAAACTCATGCCCTTCACGCCGGAAGTGGCGCGGCCCATCGGGCGGAGCGCGTCGTCCGTCGCGGTGAACCTGATCGACTGGGCCTTCCTGCTGACGAGCAGCAGGTCGTCCTCGGCCGAGACCAGTTCGGCGCCGATCAGCTCGTCGTCGCTGCCGTCCTGCGTCTCCCGCAGATTGATCGCGATGACACCGCCCGAGCGCGGGGAGTCGTAGTCCTTCAGCGCGGTCTTCTTCACCAGACCGCCCTTCGTGGCCAGGATCAGATAGGGCGCGGCCTCGTAGTCGCGGATCGCCAGGATCTGCGCGATCTGCTCGTCCGGCTGGAACGCCAGCAGGTTCGCGACGTGCTGACCACGCGCGTCCCGGCCGGCGTCCGGCAGCTCGTACGCCTTCGCCCGGTAGACCCGGCCCTTGTTGGTGAAGAACAGCAGCCAGTGGTGCGTCGTCGACACGAAGAAGTGGTCGACGATGTCGTCCTCCCTCAGCTTCGTGCCGCGCACGCCCTTGCCGCCGCGCTTCTGCGAGCGGTAGTCGTCCGTCTTGGTGCGCTTGACGTAGCCGCCGCGGGAGATCGTGACGACGATGTCCTCCTCGGCGATCAGGTCCTCGATGGACATGTCACCGTCGAAGGGCACGAGCTTGGAACGCCGGTCGTCGCCGAACTTGTCGACGATCGCGGCCAGTTCCTCACTGACGATCTGCCGCTGCTTCGCGGGCGAGGCCAGGATCTCGTTGTACTCGTTGATCTTCGCCTGGAGCTCGTCGTGCTCGGCGGTGATCTTCTGGTGCTCCAGCGCGGCCAGGCGGCGCAGCTGCATCTCCAGGATCGCGTTCGCCTGGATCTCGTCGATCTCCAGGAGGCCCATCAGGCCCTCACGCGCGATCTCCACGGTGTTGCTGCGGCGGATGAGCGCGATGACCTCTTCGATCGCGTTCAGCGCCTTGAGCAGGCCACGCAGGATGTGCGCCCGCTCCTCGGCCTTGCGCAGCCGGAACTTCGTGCGCCGGACGATGACCTCGATCTGGTGCGTCACCCAGTGGCGGATGAAGGCGTCGATGGAGAGCGTGCGCGGCACCCCGTCGACGAGCGCCAGCATGTTCGCGCCGAAGTTGGACTGCAGATCGGTGTGCTTGTAGAGGTTGTTCAGCACGACCTTGGCGACCGCGTCACGCTTCAGCACGACGACCAGGCGCTGGCCCGTGCGCGAGGACGTCTCGTCGCGGACGTCCGCGATGCCACCGATCCTGCCGTCCTTCACCAGGTCGGCGATCTTCTGCGCGAGGTTGTCGGGGTTGGTCTGGTACGGAAGCTCCGTGACGACCAGGCACTGCCTGTTCTGGATCTCCTCGACCGCGACGACCGCCCGCATCGTGATCGAGCCACGGCCCGTGCGGTACGCCTCCTCGATGCCCTTGCGGCCCACGACCAGCGCGCCGGTCGGGAAGTCCGGGCCCTTGATCCGTTCCATCAGGGCGTCCAGGAGCTCCTCGTGCGAGGCCTCCGGGTGCTCCAGGTACCACTGGGCGCCGGCGGCGACCTCACGCAGGTTGTGCGGCGGGATGTTGGTCGCCATGCCGACCGCGATGCCCGCGGAACCGTTCACCAGGAGGTTGGGGATGCGCGCCGGCAGAACCGTCGGCTCCTGGTTGCGGCCGTCGTAGTTGTCCTGGAAGTCGACGGTCTCCTTGTCGATGTCCCGCACCATCTCCATGGCGAGCGGAGCCATCTTCGTCTCGGTGTATCGCGACGCCGCAGCGCCGTCGTTACCCGGAGAACCGAAGTTGCCCTGGCCGAGGGCAAGCGGGTACCGAAGGCTCCACGGCTGCACGAGACGCACGAGCGCGT
>NZ_DATMVN010000780.1:0-22320 GCF_035563135.1 Streptomyces sp. | reverse complement strand
TCGCACGCCGGCCCGGCGGCCTCGCCCTGGCAGGCGGGCCGGGGGCTGCCATGGCCGCCTCGTCGCCACCGACCGCTGCACATGCCCCGCCCGCACGGTGACCGCAGGTCTCCCCGCATGCCGGAAGCGCCGCACCCCGGTGCGGTGACGCGCGGGGTGCGGCGCTTCGTGGTGGGCGGGCGGCCCGGGCGGGCGGTCAGCCCAGCTGCTCGTACGCCGGCAGTGTCAGGAAGTCCGCGTAGTCCTGGTCCAGGGAGACCTGGAGCAGGAGGTCGTGGGCCTGCTGCCACTTGCCGGAATCGAAGGCCTCGTCGCCGATCTCCGCGCGGATGGCGGCCAGTTCCTCGGCGGCGACCTTGCGGGCCAGGTCCGCCGTCGCGTGCTCGCCGTTCTCGAAGACCACGTCCGCGCTGATCCACTGCCAGATCTGCGAGCGCGAGATCTCGGCGGTGGCGGCGTCCTCCATCAGGTTGAAGATGGCGACGGCGCCCATGCCGCGCAGCCACGCCTCGATGTAGCGGATGCCGACCGCGACCGCGTTGCGCAGGCCGTCGTACGACGGCTTCGCGTCCAGCGTGTCGATGGCGATCAGGTCGCCCGCCGCGACCGAGACGTCCTCGCGCAGGCGGTCCTTCTGGTTCGGCCTGGCGCCGAGGACGGCGTCGAAGGAGGCCATCGCGATCGGGACCAGGTCGGGGTGGGCGACCCAGGAACCGTCGAAGCCGTCGCCCGCCTCACGGTCCTTGTCGGCCTTGACCTTCTCGAAGGCGACCTTGTTGACCTCGGCGTCGCGCCGCGAGGGGATGAAGGCCGCCATGCCGCCGATGGCGTGCGCGCCGCGCTTGTGGCAGGTGCGGACCAGGAGTTCGGTGTACGCCCGCATGAACGGGGCCGTCATCGTGACCAGGTTGCGGTCCGGCAGGACGAACTTCGAGCCGCCGTCGCGGAAGTTCTTGACGATGGAGAAGAGGTAGTCCCAGCGGCCCGCGTTCAGCCCGGAGGCGTGGTCGCGGAGCTCGTAGAGGATCTCCTCCATCTCGTACGCGGCGGTGATCGTCTCGATCAGGACGGTCGCGCGGACCGTTCCCCGCGGGATGCCGACGTAGTCCTGGGCGAAGACGAAGATGTCGTTCCAGAGGCGCGCCTCCAGGTGCGACTCCGTCTTCGGCAGGTAGAAGTACGGGCCCTTGCCGAGGTCGATCAGGCGCTGCGCGTTGTGGAAGAAGTACAGGCCGAAGTCGACCAGCGCACCGGGCACCGGGGTGCCGTCGAGCTGGAGGTGACGTTCGTTCAGGTGCCAGCCGCGCGGACGCGTGACGACGGTCGCGAGCTCCTCGGCGGGCTTCAGCGCGTACGACTTGCCCGACTTCGGGTCGGTGAAGTCGATGTTCCGGGTGTAGGCGTCGATCAGATTGAGCTGGCCGGTGATCACGTTCTCCCACGTGGGGGCGGACGCGTCCTCGAAGTCGGCGAGCCAGACCTTGGCGCCCGAGTTCAGGGCGTTGATGGTCATCTTGCGGTCGGTCGGACCGGTGATCTCCACCCGCCGGTCGTCCAGCGCGGCCGGAGCCGGGGCGACCTTCCAGGTGTCGTCCACGCGGACGGCTTCCGTCTCCGGCAGGAAGTCCAGCGTGGAGGTGCGGGCGATCTCGGCGCGGCGCTCGCCGCGGCGGGCGAGCAGCTCGTCACGCCGGGGCGTGAACCGCCGGTGCAGCTCGGCCACGAACGCGAGGGCCGCATCGGTCAGGACCTCGTCCTGCCTCGGCAGGGGCTCGGCATCGACGATGGCCAGCGGGGACGGCGCTGGTGCGGACATGAGCTGTCACTCCTTCAGCGGGTGGTGCGGCGGTGTCCCACGGCCGCCGGGTCGCCCGCGGCGGCACGGGGTGCCAGGGCTCCGGGATACGGCCATGGGTGCCGCCGAGGACCGGAAGCGGAACCATGGGCTTCTGAGCAGTGGATATTAGTTTCCTTATGGTGGAATTTCAATGGTTTGTTGATGTCGAGATTCTCCGGGTCGACAGACGCGCCGCCGCGGTGGCTCGGCGTGCCAGGTCCGATACGGTGCGTTCACTCCAGGCGCGTCAGGTCCTCTGCCGTGTCGATGTCGTACGCCTGAGCCACATCGGAACACTCGATGAGGGTGATCGCATCGCGGTGCGCGCGCAGGTACGCCCGTGCCCCCTGGTCGCCCACCGCACCCGCCGAGACGTCCGGCCACCTGTCGGCCCCGAACAGCACGGGGTGGCCGCGCTCCCCGTCGTAGGCGCCGGCCGCCAGCGTCGTCCGCGACCGGTACGCCGAGCGGACCCGGGCGACCGCCTCCGCCCCGATGCCCGGCTGGTCGACCAGGAGGACGAGGGCCGCGTCGGCGCCCGAACCGGCAAGGGCGCCCAGGCCCGCCCGGAGTGAGGAGCCCATGCCCTCCTCCCAGGACGGGTTCACCGTCACCGTGCACGCGGAGAGGTCCGCCCGGGCCCGCACCTCCTCGGCGGCGGCGCCCAGGACGACACGGACGGGGCCGCACCCGCCGTTGCGCAGTGCCCGCACCGCGTGCTCGACCAGGGGGCGGCCGCGGTGTTCCAGCAGTGCCTTCGGCCGGCCACCGAGGCGGCGGCCGCCACCGGCTGCGAGCAGTACCCCGGCGATCACGGGAATTCGTCGTGTGTGAGTCACGTGCCCTGGATACCACTGCGCCATGCGAACGGGTGAAAGGGGAATCACCCCTCCGGGGTACCCCGATTCCCGGTTCGCGCAGTGGCGCAGGCCGCCTTCGATGCCTTTAACTTGACGGCAGGCCCGGGCATTTGGACGTCGCCCGGGGTCAGGCCGACGGGCCGGCACAACGGCGTGCGAGGGGGAGTGCTTTGTTGCGAAGCGTGGGGCAGGAGCGGTTGGCCGGGAGCGGCGAGGACCCGAGAGTGACGGAGCTGCGCACGGCGGTCTCCCGGCTCCGCCGTGAACTGGCCGGACATCCCGCCGAGTTCCCGGACCGGGGTATCGCCGAGGAGGAACTGGCCGCGCTGAACGCCATGGCGGTCGGCGGCAGGCCCGAGATCCCCCGGCTGCGCCGTTCGCTGCTGCTGGTCGCGGGGGCGATCGGCTCGGTCAGCGCGCTCGCACCCGGTCTGCGCGAGGTGCGGATGGCGGTCGATCTGTTCGGTGAGCCGCCGGGCCGCTAGCGCCGCGTCGGCCGGGGCCCGCCCCGCCGAGCCGCCCGGCACACCCTCTCGCCTCACCGGCCGGAAGCCCGGGTGCGTTCCGTACGAGGACTTCCGGCCGGCGCCCGGGGGGTACGTGCCGGATGCCGCTCCTCGGCGGGCGAACCCCGGCTGCCGCGGCACCGGCGCGGCAGCCGGCCTCAGGGGGCCGGTGTGCTGCTCGCCAGTGCCTCGGAGAGTTCCTTCGCGATCTGCTGCAGGATCGGCACGATCCGTTCGGTCGCCGTCTCGGTCACCCGGCCCGCGGGCCCGGAGATGGAGATGGCGGCCGAGGTGGGGGAGTCCGGCACCGGGACGGCGAGGCAGCGGACCCCGATCTCCTGCTCGTTGTCGTCCACCGCGTAGCCGGCCCTCCGCACCTGTTCGAGCGCGTCGAGGAAGCCGTCCGGCGTGGTGATCGTCTTCTCGGTGGCCGCCGGCATGCCGGTACGGGCCAGCAGGGCCCGCACCTCGTCCGCCGGGGTCTGCGCGAGGAGCGCCTTGCCGACCCCGGTGGAGTGGGGCAGCACCCGCCGGCCGACCTCGGTGAACATCCGCATCGAGTGCTTCGACGGCACCTGGGCGACGTACACGATCTCGTCCCCGTCGAGCAGTGCCATGTTCGCCGTCTCGCCCGTCTCCTCGACCAGACGCTGGAGATACGGCCGCGCCCAGGTGCCCAGCAGCCGGGCCGCGGACTCGCCGAGGCGGATCAGGCGCGGGCCCAGCGCGTAACGCCGGTTGGGCTGCTGGCGTACGTAGCCGCACACGACCAGGGTGCGCATCAGCCGGTGGATGGTCGGGAGCGGGAGCCCGCTGCTCGCGGAGAGCTCGCTGAGGCCGACCTCGCCCCCGGCGTCCGCCATGCGCTCCAGCAGATCGAAGGCGCGCTCGAGGGACTGCACGCCGCCGCTGGAACCGGCGGGTTTGGAGTCGGATGTGCTGGCGTGGGACGGCGGCACGTCAACGGTCCTTTCGAAGCGGAGGCAAGGCAGCAGCCTACCGGGCTGTTCCCGATCGGCCCACTGCTCCCGGTGCGGCGTCCTTGCCGGTCAGGAGCTGTTTTGTCCTGGTGTCGGCGGTCCGGCCCGCCTTCGGCCCGAAGCACGGTGATGCCGCTCCTGGTCCATTCTACGTTCCGCCTGCCGAAAATGAACTTCTACTTCGTGGAAATCTCCAAGCGGGACCGTCTGTGGTCCGCCGGCGCCCGCGCAGGGAAGTGGGGGCTTGACGGGCCGCATTCCCGAGTGAAGACTCCTTCAACAAAACGTTGAATCTGCGTGAGGAGCACAGGTGTCCGGTGTGGACGTGAAGCTGGTACTCCGCTCGACGCGCGTCGTCACCCCCGAGGGCACCCGCGCCGCAGCGGTCCTCGTCACCGGCGGCGAGATCGAGGCGGTCCTGCCGTACGACACGGAGGTGCCCGGCGGCGCCCGCGTCGAGGACTTCGGCGACGACGTCCTGCTGCCGGGGCTCGTCGACACCCATGTCCACGTGAATGACCCCGGGCGCACCGAGTGGGAGGGCTTCTGGACCGCCACCCGCGCCGCGGCGGCGGGCGGCATCACGACCCTGCTCGACATGCCGCTCAACTCCCTCCCGCCGACCACCACGGTCGAGCACCTGCGCGTCAAGCAGCAGGTGGCCGCACCCAAGGCGCATGTCGACACCGGTTTCTGGGGCGGCGCGATCCCCTCCAACACCAAGGACCTGCGCCCGCTGTACGAGGCCGGGGTGTTCGGCTTCAAGTGCTTCCTCTCGCCCTCCGGCGTCGAGGAGTTCCCCGAACTGGACCAGGAGCAGCTCGCCCGCTCCATGGCCGAGATCGCGGGGTTCGGCGGCCTGCTGATCGTGCACGCCGAGGACCCCCACCACCTGGCCGCGGCCCCGCAGCGGAGCGGGGAGAAGTACGCCGACTTCCTGGCCTCCCGCCCCCGCGACGCGGAGAACACCGCGATCGAAGGGCTCATCGCGCACGCCAAGCGGCTGAACGCCCGCATCCACGTCCTGCACCTCTCCTCCAGCGACGCCCTGCCGCTGATCGCCGAGGCCAAGCGCGAGGGCGTACGCGTCACCGTCGAGTCGTGCCCGCACTTCCTGACCCTGACCGCCGAGGAGGTCCCGGACGGCGCGACGGAGTTCAAGTGCTGCCCGCCCATCCGGGAGGCCGCCAACCAGGACACGCTCTGGGCCGGGCTCGCCGACGGCACGATCGACTGCATCGTCTCCGACCACTCGCCCTGCACCACGGACCTCAAGACCCCCGACTTCGCCTCCGCGTGGGGCGGGATCTCCTCGCTGCAGCTGGGCCTGCCCGCCGTCTGGACCGAGGCGCGCCGGCGCGGTCACACCCTCGACGACGTCGCGCGCTGGATGTCCGCGGCCCCCGCCTCCCTCGCGGGCCTCACGCGCAAGGGCGCCATCGAGGCCGGACGGGACGCGGACTTCGCGGTCCTCGCCCCCGACGAGACCTTCACCGTCGACCCGGCAGGACTCTTCCACCGCAACCAGGTCACCGCTTACGCGGGGAAGACCCTGCACGGCGTCGTCAGGTCCACCTGGCTGCGCGGCGCCCGGATCGCGGCCGACGGCGTGCTCGCCGAGCCCACCGGCCGTCTTCTCGAAAGGGACCGGTGACCATGACGACGACACCGCGCTTCACCGGCGACGCGAGCCCGTACGGAGGAGGTGACCCGTACGCCGACTACCGCACCGCCGACTTCCCCTTCACCCATCTCGTGGACCTCGCCGACCGTCGCCTCGGCGCCGGCGTCATCGCCGCCAACGACGAGTTCTTCGCCGAGCGCGAGAACCTGCTGAAGCCGGAGCCCGCGGAATTCGACCCCGAGCGCTTCGGGCACAAGGGCAAGATCATGGACGGCTGGGAGACCCGCCGCCGGCGCGGTACGAGCGCCGCCGAGCCGCACCCCGCCGACGAGGACCACGACTGGGCCCTCGTGCGCCTCGGCGCTCCCGGCGTGGTGCGCGGGCTGGTCGTCGACACCGCGCACTTCCGCGGCAACTACCCGCAGTCGGTCTCCGTCGAGGCGGCCTCACTGCCCGGCTCCCCGTCGCCCGAGGACCTCCTCGCGCCCGACGTGGAGTGGACGACCCTCGTGCCCCGCACGGCCGTCGGCGGTCACGCGGCCAACGGCTTCGCGGTCGACGCGGAGCAGCGCTTCACGCACCTGCGGGTCAACCAGCACCCCGACGGCGGCATAGCGCGCCTGCGGGTCCACGGCGAGGTCGCCCCCGACCCGGCATGGCTGGCAGCACTCGGTACGTTCGACCTGGTGGCCCTGGAGAACGGCGGCGAGGTCGAGGACGCCTCCGACCGCTTCTACTCCCCGGCCACCCACACCATCGCCCCGGGCCGCTCCCGCAAGATGGACGACGGCTGGGAGACCCGCCGCCGCCGCGACAAGGGCAACGACTGGATCCGCTACCGGCTGGCCGGACAGTCGGAGATCCGGGCGGTCGAGATCGACACCGCTTACCTCAAGGGCAACGCGGCGGGCTGGGCGGCGGTCTCGGTCAGTGACGGCGAGGGAGGCGCGAGGACGGAGATCCTGCCCCGCACCCGGCTCCAGCCCGACACGAACCATCGCTTCGTGCTGCCGGAACCGGTGCGCGGCACGCACGTCCGGATCGACATCTTCCCGGACGGCGGGATCTCCCGGCTGCGGCTCTTCGGCTCACTGACCGCGGAAGGGGCGGCGCGGCTGGCGGCCCGCCACGAGGAGCTCGGCGGATAGCCTCCGCGCGCACTGCGCACTGCGCACTGCGCACTGCGCACGGTCCACGGGCGGGTGTGCCGGTTCATGCCCGGCCTGTGTGGATATGGGACCCTGGTCGGGACGCCGCCGCCCCGACCAGGAGTCGCCATGATCTTCATCGCCGTCAAGTTCACCGTGCGTACCGCCGAGCGTGACAACTGGCTCCCGGCCGTGGAGGACTTCACCCTCGCCACCCGCCAGGAGCCGGGCAACCTCTTCTTCGACTGGTCCTACAGCGTCGAGAACCCGGACCAGTTCATCCTGCTGGAGGCGTTCGCCTCGCAGGAGGCGGGTGTCGCCCATGTGAACTCCGAGCACTTCAAGGCGGCGATCGACACCATGTCGGAGCTCGTCAGCGAGATCCCGGAGATCATCAACGTCGAGGTGCCCGGGGACGACTGGTCCCGCATGTCGGAGATCACCCCGCGCAACCGGTGACCGCCGCCCCCCACCGGGCGGCGGCCGGTGCCCTCAGAACTCCTCGTGCGTCTCGGGGTCCCCGCCGAAGCGGTGCGGCGGCCGCGCCCCGATGCGGTCCAGCTCCTGCTGTGTCAGCTCGAAGCCGAACAGGTCGAGATTCTCCCGCTGCCGCCCGGGATCGGCGGACTTCGGGATGGGCACCGCCCCCAGCTGGGTGTGCCACCGCAGCACGACCTGGCCCGGGGTCACCCCGTGGGCCTCGGCGGCGGCGATCACTTCCGGAGCCTCCAGCACCTGACGGCCCCGGGCCAGCGGACTCCAGCTCTCCGTGACGATGCCCTTGGCGGTGTGCAGCGCCCGCAGGTCCTCCTGGGGGAGCAGGGGGTGCATCTCGATCTGGTTGACCACGGGCAGTACCCCCGTCTCCTCTTCCAGCCGCCCGAGATGCTCCGCCGTGAAGTTGGAGACGCCGATGGAGCGTACGAGACCGTCCTCGCGGAGCCTGATCATCGCCTTCCAGGTGTCGACGTACTTGTCCACCCGGGGCAGTGGCCAGTGGATGAGATACAGGTCGACGTACTCCAGCCCCAGCTTGCTCCGGGACTCCTCGAACGAGGCCAGCGTCTCCTCGTACCCGTGGTGGCGGCCGGGCACCTTGGTCGTGACGAAGATTTCCCGCCGCGGCACACCGGAGCGGGCGATGCCGCGGCCGGTGCCGGTCTCGTTCCCGTAGTTCAGCGCGGTGTCCACGAGCCGGTAGCCGAGCCGCAGCGCGCCGGCGACGGCTTCCTCGGCCGCCTCGTCGTCGAGCGGCCAGGTGCCGAGGCCCACCGCGGGGACGGTGCTGCCGTCGTGGAGGTTGCGGACCGGGGGCGGTGTCTGGCTCATGGTCTCCCTTTTCGTTCGCGTACCGTCCCCGCCAGCGTAGGACGGGCCGCCGGGCGGGTCGCGTGAGGTGGCCGCCGCACGGTGGAGGGCGCCGCCGGGCGCACCGGTGGACCCCGCCCGGCAGCGGGGCCGGAACAGGCGGGGGAAGCGAGGCCGCCCGTACGGGCCGCGGGGCGGCAACTCGTCCATCCAGAGGCACGAAGCGGTTGTAAGGTCGCGTGACGGGCACACCTGGGGTTGTCTGCTGTCCATGGCGCACGAACAGCAGAACCAGGACGGCACGGGCCCGCGTGAAGGGCGGGCGGGTGCCGGTCCGGATCCGCAGGTGGAGCACGACGCACCCGACACGCCCACCGAGGTCGGCAGGGCGTCATGGGCGGCGGTGCTGAGGCGCACGCTGAAGGAGTTCAAGGGGGACGAGCTCACCGACCGGGCGGCGGCCCTGACCTATTACGGAATCCTGGCCCTGTTCCCCGCCTTGCTGGTACTCGTCTCACTGCTCGGCATCGCGGGCAGGTCGACGACGCGGACCGTGCTGGAGAACATCCAGAAACTGGCCCCGGGCGCCGCGCGTGACGTCTTCGCGAACGCGGTGGACCAGCTGCAGACCAGCAGCGGGACCGGCTGGGTGATGGCGGTCGTGGGCCTGGTGGCCGCCCTGTGGTCGGCGTCCGGCTACGTGGCCGCGTTCATCCGGACCTCCAACGCCGTGTACGACCTGCCCGAGGGCCGCCCGGTCTGGAAGGTGCTCCCGGTCCGTGTCGGCCTGACCCTGGCGCTGCTGGTCCTGGCCTGCGCCAGTGCGCTGATCGTCGTGCTCTCCGGCGGAATCGCCCGCCGGCTCGGGACCGCCCTGGGCATCGGCGACACGGCCATGACCGTCTGGTCGATCGCGAAATGGCCCGTCCTGGTCCTCCTGGTGGCCGTCATGCTGGCGATCCTGTACTGGGCGGCGCCGAACACCAAGGGGCGAGGCTTCACGTTCGTTTCGCTGGGGAGCCTGCTGGCACTGCTGATCTGGATGGCCGTGTCGGCCGCCTTCGCCTTCTACGTCGCCAACTTCAGCTCGTACAACAAGACCTACGGCGCTCTGGCGGGAGTGATCATCTTTCTGGTCTGGCTGTGGCTCACGAACCTCGCGGTGCTGCTCGGCCTCGAATTCGATGCGGAGATGGACCGGGAACGAGCTGTCATCGGCGGTCATCCACCCCTGGAGGAGCCCTACGTCGCCCCCCGGGACACCCGAAAGTGGACCGACCAGGACCGCAGGGCCATGGGTGACACCGGCCCCTCGGACCCGCGATCCGGCTGAGGGCCGGTCAGGTCGTCAGGGGGCGGCCGGCAGCGCGGAAGGGTCGGTGGCGACGGCGTGCAGCCGCCCCAGGATGGCCCGCGCCGCCTTCGTGTAACCGGGGTTGTTGTTGTGCAGCACGGACTCCGCGTTGGCCAGTTCCATGAACGCGATGAGCTCGAACGCCAGCTGTGAGACGTCCGTGTCCGCAGCGAGTTCGCCCCGCACCCTGGCCTCCTCGACGGTCTCCTCCACGAAGGTGACCCAGCCCGTCTGCGTGGAGGCCAGGGCGTCGTGCACCTTGCCCTCCCTGGAGTCGAACTCGGCGATGGTCGCGTAGAAGAAACAGCCACCGCTGAACACCCGGCGCTGCGAGTAGGAGAGCCAGCTCTCGCACATCCGCCAGACGCGGCCCAGACCGGGGGGGACCGCCCTCGTCGGTGTCAGCACGTGATCGACGAAGACGGCCACGGCGGCGCGCACGGTGGCGAGCTGCAGCTCCTCCTTGGAGCCGAAGAGGGCGAACACACCGCTCTTGCTCAGCTTCAGCTCCGTGGCCAGCCGGCCGAGCGACAGACCCTCCAGCCCCTCGGTCGAGGCGACGTGGACCGCGCGCCCCAGCACCAGCTGCCTGGTCTGGTTCCCCCGCTCGACCCGTCCGTCCAGCCGCGCTCCACCCATGTGCCAACTCCGTGTGTCCGAGCGTCCCAGGACCGACATTCTAGGAGGAGCCGATACCGGTGGGAGACCGCTTCGACCGGTGACGAACCCTGCGAACAGGTGGCCGAGTCACCCTGCGGAAAGAGGTTCCCGAGGGGACGGCGGTTCGGTACGGTGATCGCTCCCGTGGGAGCCGGTGAAGTCTCCACACCTTTCCCTCTGTGGAGATCCAGGAGAGCACGTGTCCTCTGCCGCCCTGCCCGCCCTCGCTCCGCCCCGCCGCGCGTGGGTCACCGACCTGCCGCTCCTGCTCGTCGCCGCCGTCTGGGGAGCCAGCTACCTCGCGGCCAAGGGCATCACCACGACGCACACCGTGATCGCGGTCCTCGTGCTGCGCTTCGCGGTCGTGCTGCCCGTCCTGGCCGTCGCCGGGTGGCGCGGGCTGCGGGCACTGAGCGGCCCGCAGTGGCGGGGCGCCGGCCTGCTGGGGCTCGTGCTCAGCGGGATCTTCCTGCTCGAGACGTACGGCGTCGTACACACGTCGGCGACCAACGCGGGGCTCATCATCAGCCTCACGATGATCTTCACCCCGCTGGCCGAGGCGGCCGTGACCCGGGTCCGGCCGCCGGCGGGCTTCCTCGCGGCGGCGGGCCTCTCGGTGACCGGTGTGGTGCTGCTGACGCAGGGCGGCGGTTTCACCACCCCCTCGGCAGGTGATCTGCTGATGCTGCTCGCGGCTCTCGCCCGTACGGTCCACGTCCTGGCGATGGCGCGCATCAAGGCGGTCCAGGACGCCGATTCGCTCTCCCTGACCACGGTCCAGCTCGGCAGCGCGGTCGCCGTCTTCGCCGTACTGGCCGCTCTTCCCGGGACCGGGCCGGCGCCCTGGACCGTGGCGGCGGACTTCGGCGCCACCGAGTGGGCCGGGCTGCTCTTCCTGTCCGTCCTCTGCACGCTGTTCGCGTTCTTCGTGCAGATGTGGTCGGTACGCCGCACCTCGCCGTCCCGGGTCAGCCTGCTGCTCGGTACGGAGCCGCTGTGGGCCGCCGCCACCGGCATCGCCATCGGGGGAGAACGCCTCGGCGTGCTGGGGGTACTGGGCGCGGTGCTCGTGCTGACGGGCACGGCGTGGGGACGCCGGCGCGCCGACGCCACATCCTGACGGGGCCCCCGTCACGTACATCCGGATGCCGGGCATGGACGGGCTGACCGCGACCGAGGAGCTCCGGCGCCGGCCCGGCGCGCCCGAGGTCATCGTCCTGACCACCTTCCACGCCGACGAGCAGGTGCTGCGCGCGATCCGCGCGGGGGCGGCGGGCTTCGTCCTGAAGGACACCCCGCCCGCGCAGATCGTCGAGGCGGTCCTGCGGGTCGCAGCCGGTGAACCCGTCCTCTCGCCCGCCGTCACCCGCAGGCGCATGGCCCGCGCGGCGGGAGACCCGGCGGACGACCGCCGGGCCCGCCGGACACACGCCAGGCAGCGGTTCGCCGAGCCGGGGGAGCGTGAACAGGACGTGGCCGCGGCGGTCGGCCGGGGCGGCTCCAACGCGGAGATCGCTGCGGCACTCCATCTGGGCGTGGCCACCGTGAAGACGCACGTGTCCCGGATACTGGCCCGGCTCGGACTCAACAACCGTGTACAGATCGCCCTGTTGGTCCACGGCGCGGGTCTCCTCCACGAGGACGAGGACGACGCGCGGGGCGGCCGCCTAGGCTGAACGGGCCGGACCGGAAAAAAAGGGGGCGGGACGATGTCGGTGATCGATCTGCGCGGGGTGGCCGACTTCAGCGCGAATCCGTATCCGTACTACGCGAAGATGCGTGCCGAGGGACCGGCGCACCTCGTCCGTACCGACGATTTCGAGCGGGTCTGGCTGATCGTCGGTTACGAGGAGGCCCGTGCGGTCCTCTCGGACCAGCGGTTCAGCAAGGACTGGCGCACGATCGAGCGCTTCACGGCATCCAGCAACCCGATCAACGCCAACATGCTGGAGACGGACGCCCCGCACCACACGCGGCTGCGCAAGCTCGTCGCACGCGAATTCACCGCCCGGCGGATCGAGTCGATGCGCCCGCGCGTCGAGCAGATCACCTCGGACCTCCTCGACGCGATGGTGCCCGCCGGGAGCGCCGACCTCATCGACGCGTTGGCCTTCCCGCTGCCGATGACCGTGATCTGCGAGCTCCTCGGTGTGCCCGACATCGACCGGGACGCCTTCCGCCTGCTGTCCAACGCGATCGTCACGCCCCTCTCGCCGGAGAAGGAGAGCGAGGCGGTCCACGCCATGGGCGCCTACCTGGACGAGCTGATCGAGGACAAGCGGTGCGCTCCGGGCGACGACCTGATGAGCGCCCTGATCCAGGCGCGTGACGACGAGGGCGACCGTCTTTCTCCGGACGAACTCATCGGCATGGCGTTCCTGCTCCTGGTGGCCGGGCACGAGACCACCGTGAACCTGATCTCCAACGGCGTACGGGCCCTGCTCGACCACCCGGAGCAGCTGGCCCTGCTCCGTACCGAGCCGGAGCTGATCGACGGCGCCGTGGAGGAGATGCTCCGCTACGACGGCCCCGTCGGGACGGCGACCTTCCGCTTCACCCGGGAACCCGTCCAGGTGGGCCCGGTCGTCATACCGCGGGGCGAGGCGGTGCTGGTCGCCCTGGGCTCCGGCGACCGGGACCCCGGCCGCTATCCGGACCCGGACACCTTCGACATACGGCGCGCGGCGCAGGGGCATCTGGCCTTCGGGCACGGCATCCACTTCTGCCTGGGCGCCCCGCTGGCCCGGATGGAGGGCCGCGTCGCGATCCGCGCGCTGCTGGAGCGCTGCCCCGCACTCGTGCGCGACCCGGACGGCGGGGAACCCGACTGGCTGCCCGGACTGCTGCTCCGGGGGGTACGCCGCCTTCCGGTGCGGTGGTGAGGTGGAATGACGTCCATGACCGCACTCCCCGTCGGCACGGCACGACACGTCCTCCCAGTACGTACGTCCGGCGAGCGGCCGCGCCCTGAGCGCCCACGCCGGGGCCGTCCGCACCGGCCGCAGGCAGGCCGTTGTGCGCTGCGATCCGTACACCGTGGGCGACGAGAGGGCGGAAACCCTGTGCGCGGTGGCGCAGGGGACCGTGCTCCCGGCCCGTCCGACCTGAAAGGAACCACGTTGACCACGAAAACCCTGCTCGACCTCGGCGCGCTCGGCGACGACTTCATCCGCGACCCGTATCCGGTCTACGCGCGCTTACGCGCCCGTGGGCCGGTGCACCGGGTCCGCATCCCGGAGGGTGCGGAAGCCTGGCTCGTCGTCGGGTACGAGGCGGGGAGGGCCCTCCTCGCCGACCAGCGGCTCTCCAAGGAGTGGAGCAGGGCCACGCCCGCGCTGGGCGTCGGGAAGGTGTCCGTGGGGACATCCATGCTGGGCTCGGACGCCCCGGACCACACCCGGCTGCGCAGGCTCGTGGCAAGGGAGTTCACCGCGCGCCGGATGGAGCAGCTCGCCCCTCGCGTACAGGAGATGACCGACGGTCTGCTGGACTCGATGCTCGACGGGCCGGACCGGAGCGCGGACCTGGTCGAGGCGCTGTCGTTCCCGCTGCCGATGGCCGTCATCTGTGAACTCCTGGGTGTGCCGTCCCTGGACCGGCAGGCGTTCAGGGAGTGGTCCAACACGGCGGTGTCGTCCCTCGACGCCGAGGCGCGTGGCCGGGCCAAGGCCGCCATGACGACGTATCTGGGCGACCTGATCGCCGAGAGGCGCGCGGCACCCGGGGACGACCTGATGAGCGCGCTGATCCACACGGCCGACGACGACGGCGACCGCCTCTTCGCCGAGGAACTCCTCGGCATGGCCTGGCTGCTGCTCGTCGCCGGGCACGAGACCACGGTCAACCTCATCTCCAACGGTGTCCTGTCACTGCTGAGGCACCCGGACCAGCTGGCTGCCCTGCGCGCGGACTTCGGCCTCATCGACAACGCGGTCGAGGAGACGCTCCGCTACGAGGGGCCCGTCGAGACCCCTACGTACCGCTTCACCACCGAACCGCTCGACGTCTCGGGCACGGTGATCCCCGGCGGCGGTGAGCTCGTCCTGGTCGCGATGGCCGACTGCGACCGCGACCCCGCCCGCTTCCCGGACGCCGGCCGCTTCGACATCACGCGGGACGCGCGCGGACACGTCGCCTTCGGCCACGGCATCCACTACTGCCTGGGTGCGCCGCTCGCCCGCATCGAGGCCCGCATCGCCATCCGGTCGCTCCTCGAACGCTGCCCGGGACTGCGGCTCGACACGGACCCGGCCCGCCTGTCCTGGCGTACGGGCATGCTGATCCGCGGCCCGCTGAGCCTGCCGGTGTCCTGGTAGCGGGGCTTCAGATCTCAGGGACCTCCGTCATCCGTACGGGGCGGCGCTGACCGCGTGACAGCTCGCACGCCTCGGCGATGCGCAGTGCGTGCAGCGCCTCCCGCCCGTCGCACGGGTTGGCCCGTTCACCGCGTACGACGCCCAGGAACGCGTCCAGTTCGGCTTCGTACGCCGGGGCGAACCGCTCCAGGAAGCCCGGCCAGGGCTCGGCCGGGGCCGGCGGTCCCTGCGGCTCGGCGGAGGTCAGCGGCGTACGGCTGTCGAGGCCGACGGCGATCTGGTCCCGCTCGCCGGCCAGCTCCATGCGTACGTCGTAGCCGGCCCCGTTGCACCGGGTGGCCGTCGCGGTGGCGAGCGTGCCGTCGTCCAGGGTCAGCAGGGCTGCCGCCGTGTCCACGTCGCCCGCCTCCCGGAACATCGCCGGGCCCGCGTCCGACCCCGTGGCGTACACCTCCGCCACCTCACGGCCCGTCACCCAGCGCAGGATGTCGAAGTCGTGCACCAGGCAGTCCCTGAACAGGCCGCCGGACAGCGGCAGATACGCGACGGGCGGGGGAGCGGGGTCGGACGTCGTCGCCCGCACGGTGTGCAGCCGGCCCAGGGCCCCACCGCGCACGGCAGCGCGTGCCGCCGCGTAACCCGCGTCGAACCGGCGCATGAAACCGAGCTGGAGCACACTGCCCGCCCGCTCGACCTCGCGCAGCGCACCCAGGGTCCCCGCCAGGTCCAGTGCGATCGGCTTCTCGCAGAAGGCGGGCAGACCGGCCCGTGCCGCCCGGCCGATGAGAGCGGCGTGCGCCGAGGTGGCCGAGGTGATCACGACCGCGTCCACCCCCGCCCGGAGGACCTCCTCGGCGGACGCGACGGCCGTCGAACCCGTCCGTGCGGCGACCCGCGCGGCACGGGCGGCGTCCGCATCCGCCACCACCAGGGAGGCGACCGCGGGGTGGCGTGCCAGGACGCCCGCGTGGAAGGAACCGATCCGGCCCGTGCCGATGAGTCCGATGCGCATGGACCCAACGTGCCGCCACCCAGGCGCACTGTCAACTATATGTCCTGACAAAGTGGAGGGTGCGGTGCGGCCGTACGGGGTACGCTCCGTGCCGTGCCCAAACCCGCCGCCGACTCCGCCGCCCTGGGGCTGGGCGTGGACCGCACCAGCCCCGTCCCGCTCTACCACCAGCTGGCCCGGCAGCTGGAGGCGGCCGTCGAGCAGGGGCGGCTCGCGCCCGGCAGTCTCCTCGGCAACGAGCTGGAGCTCGCCGCCCGGCTCGGCCTGTCCCGGCCGACCGTCCGCCAGGCCATCCAGTCGCTCGTCGACAAGGGGCTGATGGTGCGCCGGCGCGGCGTCGGCACCCAGGTCGTGCACAGCCGCATCAAGCGCCCCCTCGAACTGAGCAGCCTCTACGACGACCTGGAGACGGCGGGCCGGAGCCCGGCCACCCGGGTCCTGCGCAACACGGTCGGGCCGGCGACGCCCGAGGCCGCCGCCGCGCTCGGCGTCGAGGAGGGCAGTGACATCCATCTCGTCGAACGGGTGCGCTACGCGCACGACGAGCCGGTGGCGCTCCTGCGCAACCACCTGCCTCTGCACCTGCTCGACCTCGGCACCGAGCGGCTGGAGTCGACCGGCCTGTACCGGATGATGCGGGCCTCCGGCATCACCCTGCACAGCGCCCGGCAGTCGGTCGGTGCTCGCGCCGCGGCCCCCGAGGAGGGCGGACTGCTCGCCGAGCCCGCCGGGGCGCCGCTGCTGACGATGGAACGCACCACCTTCGACGACGGCGGCCGGGCGGTCGAATTCGGCTCACACCTCTACCGGGCGTCGCGGTACGCCTTCGAGTTCCAGCTGCTGGCCCGGCCCTGAGACCCGGTCGGCGGCCTCCGGTCGGAATGTTCGGACACAGACATTGACGTGATCATGCTGGGTCACTAGAACGGCGGGAGGGCGCGGTCCGTGCCCCTGCCGGGCCATACCGGACCGGACTCGGGGATACTTGGCCCGCCGGGCGGCGAGTCCGCTCTCCCCGGCTTCACCAGGCAGCACAGCGAGCAGCACTAGAAGGGCACGGCGTCGTGGCAAGGGTTCGGACAGGGGTACGCGCGACAGGCGCCGTGCTGGCAGCGGTACTGGCGGCCTCCCTCGCGGGATGCAGCAGCACCGGCGGCAAGCGGGCGGAGGAGCGCGCCGCCCAGCAGGCCGCCGAGGGCCGGGCCGCGGTGAACACGCCCCGCTGGACGTTCGCCATGGTCACCCACTCGGGTGATGGCGACACTTTCTGGGACATCGTCCAGAAGGGTGCGGAGCAGGCGGCCGTCAAGGACAACATCAACTTCCTCTACTCGCACGACGCCGAGGGGCAGCAGCAGGCCGAGCTCGTCCAGACCGCGATCGACAAGAAGGTCGACGGCCTGATCGTCTCGCTCGCCAAGCCGGACTCGATGAAGGCGGTCGTGGCCAAGGCCGTGAAGGCCGGCATCCCCGTGATCACGGTGAACTCCGGCTCCGCCGAGTCCAAGGCCTTCGGCGCGCTCACCCACATCGGCCAGGACGAGTCCATCGCGGGCGAGGCGGTCGGCGACGAGCTCGACGAGCGCGGCCGCAAGAAGGCGCTGTGCGTCCTGCACGAGCAGGGCAACGTCGGCCACGAGCAGCGCTGCGCCGGGGCGAAGAAGACCTTCGGCGGGACGATGCAGAACCTCTACGTCGACGGCACCAACATGCCCGACGTCCAGGCGTCCATCGAGGCCAAGCTCGACTCCGACCGGAGCATCGACGCGGTCGTCACCCTCGGCGCCCCGTTCGCCGCCGCGGCCGTCAAGGCCAAGCAGACCGCGGGCAGCAAGGCCGAGATCGACACCTTCGACCTCAACGCGAGCGTCGCCACCGGGCTGCAGGACGAGTCGCTCGGCTTCGCCGTCGACCAGCAGCCCTACCTCCAGGGCTACCAGGCCGTCGACCTGCTCTGGCTCTACCGCTACAACCGGAACGTGCTCGGCGGCGGCCTGCCCGTCCTGACCGGCCCCCAGGTCATCACCCGCGACGACGCCGACGCGCTGGCGGAGTACACGAACCGGGGGACCCGATGACCGCGGCCGGACAGCCGGCGGCGCCGCACACCGACGAACGCCTGCTGCGCACCTCCCCGCTGCGCAAGCTGCTCGGCCGGCCCGAGCTCGGCTCGGTCGTCGGGGCCGTGGCCGTCCTCCTCTTCTTCGCGATCGTCGCCGACAGCTTCCTCCAGGCCTCCAGCCTCGGCACCGTGCTGTACGCGGCCTCCACCATCGGGATCATGGCGGCGCCCGTGGCGCTCCTGATGATCGGCGGCGAGTTCGACCTCTCCGCCGGTGTGATGGTGACCAGCTCCGCGCTGATCTCCTCGATGTTCAGCTACCAGATGACCGCGAACGTCTGGGTGGGCGTCTTCGTGTCGCTGCTGGTCACCCTGGGCTTCGGCGCGTTCAACGGCTTCATGCTGACCCGCACCAAGCTCCCGAGCTTCATCATCACGCTCGGCACGTTCCTGATGCTGACCGGCCTGAATCTGGGCTTCACCAAGCTGATCAGCGGCACGGTCTCGACCAAGGCCATCGGGAACATGGAGGGCTTCGAATCCGCCCGCAAGGTCTTCGCGTCCCACCTCACCCTCGGCGACGTCGAGCTGAAGGTCACCATCCTGTGGTGGGCGGCGCTCGTCGCGATCGCCACCTGGATCCTGATCCGCACCCGCTTCGGCAACTGGATCTTCGCCGTCGGCGGCGAGGCCGACGCCGCCCGCGCGGTCGGCGTACCCGTGATCCGCACGCGCATCGGGCTCTACCTCGGTGTCGCCTTCGCCGCCTGGGTCTCCGGGCAGCACCTGCTGTTCTCCTACGATGTGGTGCAGTCCGGCGAGGGCGTCGGCAACGAGCTGATCTACATCATCGCGGCCGTCATCGGCGGCTGTCTGATCACCGGCGGCTACGGCTCCGCGATCGGGTCCGCGGTCGGCGCGGTCATCTTCGGCATGACCAGCAAGGGCATCGTGTACGCGGAGTGGAACCCCGACTGGTTCAAGTTCTTCCTGGGAGCGATGCTGCTCCTGGCCACCCTGCTCAACGCATGGGTACGCAAGCGCGCGGAGGCGACGAAATGACGGCCATCCAGGCCCCGGCCCCCCGGGACGCGGCCGGCCCGGCGCTCGTCGAGCTCGACGGCGTCAGCAAGTACTACGGCAACATCAAGGCCCTGGAGGACGTCTCCCTGGAGGTCCACGCGGGGGAGATCTCCTGCGTCCTCGGCGACAACGGCGCGGGGAAGTCCACCCTCATCAAGATCATCGCGGGGCTGCACCGGCACGACGCCGGGACGTTCCTGATCGAGGGTGAGGAGACCACGCTCGCCAACCCGCGCGACGCCCTGGACCGGGGCATCGCCACCGTCTACCAGGACCTGGCCGTCGTCCCGCTGATGCCGGTCTGGCGCAACTTCTTCCTCGGCTCGGAGCCGACGAAGGGCTCCGGCCCGTTCAAGCGTCTCGACGTGCGGCGGATGCGCGGGACGACCCGTGCGGAGCTGCTGCGCATGGGCATCGACCTGCGCGACGTCGACCAGCCCATCGGCACCCTGTCGGGTGGCGAACGCCAGTGCGTGGCCATCGCCCGCGCGGTGTACTTCGGCGCCAAGGTCCTCGTCCTCGACGAGCCGACCGCGGCACTCGGGGTCAAGCAGTCGGGGGTCGTGCTCAAATACGTCGCGGCCGCCAGGGACGCCGGACTCGGCGTGGTCCTCATCACGCACAATCCGCACCACGCCTACCTCGTGGGGGACCGTTTCGTGCTGCTCAAGCGCGGCGCCATGGCCGGCAGCCACACCAAGGACGGCGTCACACTGGACGAACTGACCCGTCAGATGGCCGGGGGGAGCGAGCTCGACCAGCTCAGCCACGAGCTGGAGCGAGCCCCGTCACCCGGCCGCCCCGGGGACCGCCCGGCCGGCGGCGACACCCCGTAGACCCCGCTCCGCACCCCCCGCCCCCGGGCCGGAGTCCGGTTCCGGGGGCGGGGGAATGGCAGAATCGTGTACGGCGGGCGCCGCCCGCCGCCGGACTGATCACCGCCCGGCCCCCCGACCTGCGCAGGGACGATGAGCACGTACCGCGACTTCACACACCGCGGCTCCGCCCGCGCGACCGTCCTGCGGACCGTCGGCACCAGGGAGCGGCGCTCGCACCTGACGGCGCCCAGGGTCCCCACCGTCGGCATCGACATCGGCGGGACGAAGGTGATGGCCGGCGTCGTCGACGCCGACGGCAACATCCTGGAGACCCTGCGCACCGAGACGCCGGACAAGTCCAAGAGCCCCAGGGTCGTCGAGGACACCATCGTCGAACTGGTGCTGGACCTCTCCGACCGGCACGACGTGCACGCGGTCGGGATCGGCGCGGCGGGCTGGGTCGACGCGGACCGCTCCAAGGTGCTGTTCGCGCCGCACCTCGCGTGGCGTGACGAACCGCTCCGCGACGCCCTGGCCTCCCGGCTGGTGGTCCCGGTGATGGTCGACAACGACGCCAACACGGCGGCCTGGGCGGAATGGCGTTTCGGCGCCGGCCGCGGTGAGGACCATCTGGTCATGATCACGCTGGGCACCGGCATCGGCGGCGCCATCCTGGAGGACGGGCACGTCAAGCGCGGCAAGTACGGCGTCGCGGGTGAGTTCGGCCATATGCAGGTGGTGCCCGGCGGGCACCGCTGCCCCTGCGGCAACCGCGGCTGCTGGGAGCAGTACAGCTCGGGCAACGCCCTCGTGCGCGAGGCCAGGGAGCTCGCCGCGGCGGACTCCCCGGTGGCCCACGGCATCATCGAGCGGGTCAAGGGCAACATCCCGGACATCACCGGGCCGCTCATCACCGAGCTGGCCCGGGAGGGCGACGCGATGTGCGTCGAGCTCCTCCAGGACATCGGTCAGTGGCTCGGCGTCGGCATCGCCAATCTCGCGGCCGCCCTGGACCCGTCCTGCTTCGTCATCGGCGGCGGTGTCAGCGCTGCCGACGACCTGCTGATCGGCCCGGCCAGGGACGCGTTCAAGCGCCACCTCACCGGCCGCGGCTACCGCCCCGAGGCCCGGATCGCCAAGGCGCAGCTCGGCCCCGAGGCGGGCATGGTCGGCGCCGCCGATCTCGCCCGTCTGGTCGCCCGGAGGTTCCGGCGGACCAACCGCCGCAGGGTCGAGCGCTACGAGCGGTACGCGCAGTTCTACGACCAGGCCGCGAGCACCATCCGGAACACGCGCGGCACCCGTACCGACGACTGATCCGCGGGCCGTGCGCCGCGGCACCCGGCCTCCCGCACTCCGTTTTCGTACCGCAGCTTCGAGGGATCACTGACCATGACCGCAGCCGAGCACCACATCGTGCCGCGCCAGCCCCCTTCGTCCGGCTCCTCGGGGCCCCCCGGGCCGTCCGGCTCCCCGGGCGCCTCGGACTCCTCGGAACCCTCCGGCTCCTCCGGGGACGGGACGCCTCCGCAGGACCGGCGGAAAGTGATCCGGCGGCGCCTGATCACGCTGACCATCATCGTCCTGCTCATCGGTATCCCGGCCGGCTATCTGGTGATCTCCGCAGGTCAGAGCCGCCGCTCCGGCAAGGACAAGGAGGCCGAGGCCGCTGCCCGGGGGCTGCGCGAGGACTGGCCTTCCGGCATGCAGCGCCGGATCTTCGAACTGCCCATCCCGGGCAATGCGGTCGGGGTGCAGTACTACGAGACGAACAACTGGAAAGCCAGCCGGATGTACGTGAAGTTCCGTACGACCTCCGCCGGGCTGGACCGCTTCCTGAGTGGTGTCGGCACCGGCAGGGCCGCGCTGGAGACCGGAAAGGTCACCATCGGCGAGCGGGACATCAAGATCACCGGATGGTACTTCGGACCGGGCGTCCACTGGGCGGGAACAGTCCACAAGAACAAGGACCCGCGTCCCACCCAGAACATCACCGTCAACATGACCGATCCGGCGGCTCCGGTCGTCTACGCGGTCTCCGCGGCGACCCCCTGACGAAGAGCGGACGGGCCGCTCATCACTCCGGAGCGAGGGGGCGAAAGGCCTCCGAACCGCAGTACGCCGCTGGTGAGGTGACTGCACAGGCTCGCCGGGTGGGTGGTCGTGGCGGCCGGACGTGCGACGACGTCCGATCCGGCCGCTGGGGCGTGACGGCAGTGCCTGTCCGTGTGCGCGGGCTGACCTGCCGGGAGGGACGGGGCCGCAGCGGACCGTGTGCCGGGGCGGTTCTCCGGTCCGGTGCGCCACCGGTGTGCGAGGGTTCCGCCGGCTTCGGCCGGCGGAACCGGGTGCCGGTGACCGCCCGGCCGGCGCAGGCCGACGAGGACACCGTCCGGGACGTGATCCACCGGTTCGACGGGATCGACCTGGACTGCCCGGACCCTCGGCGGGCGGGAGGCCGTCCCCGCCTGCTCAGCCCTGACGACGAGGACTTCGTCGTGGCGGCGGCCGCCACCCGCCCGGCCCGGCGGATCCACACGGTCACAGCACCGGCCGTCGGCAGTTCTTCCGCCCGGCGCCCGACAGCAGCCCGAGCAGATGAGCGCGTGCTGCGGCCCAGGGCTCGACCCGCCTGAATCGTCCCGCGGTCCGGGCCCTCGACGCGGTGGCGAAGCCGTGCTCTGCCGCGGGCTTGGAACTCGGCATCTTCGGCTGAGCGGGCCGATGGAGGTCATCGTCCCCGGATGTGCGG
>NZ_DATMVN010000779.1:0-3014 GCF_035563135.1 Streptomyces sp. | reverse complement strand
TATGGCCCTTGGCACACCTTCCACCAGGACAGATCGCGCGCGCACCGTGCGTGATCTGCTCGCGACCGGCGAGATGTCGTTCTCGTTCGAATTCTGGGCGCCCAAGACCGAGAAGGGCGAGCGGAATCTGTGGAACGCCCTGCGCCGTGTCGAGGCGGTGGGACCGAGCTTCGTCTCCGTGACGTACGGGGCGGGCGGTTCGACCCGTGCCGGGACGGTGCGGGCGACCCAGCAGATCGCCGCGGACTCCACGCTCACCCCGGTCGCCCACCTCACCGCGGTCGACCACTCCGTCGCCGAGCTGCGCAACATGGTCGGGCAGTACGCCGACGCTGGCATCCGCAACATCCTCGCGGTGCGCGGGGACCCGCCCGGCGACCCGATGGGGGAGTGGGTCGAGCATCCCCAGGGCGTGCGGTACGCGGCGGACCTCGTCCGGCTGATCAAGGAAGCCGGCGATTTCTGTGTCGGCGTCGCGGCTTTCCCGGAAATGCATCCGCGGTCCACCGACTGGGACACCGACATCGGTCATTTCGTGGACAAGTGCCGCGCCGGCGCCGACTATGCGATCACCCAGATGTTCTTCCACCCGGAAAGCTATCTGCAGATGCGTGACCGTGTCGTCGCTGCGGGTTGCGAAACCCCGGTCATTCCCGAGGTGATGCCTCTCACCAGCGTGAAACAGCTGGAGAGATTCGCGCAGCTCAGCAACGCCTCCCTGCCTTCCCCGCTGAAAGAGCGCATCCTCGCCGCAAAGGACGACCCGGCCGCTGTACGCTCCATTGGCATCGAGTTCGCCACGGAGTTCTGCGCGAAACTGCTCTCCGAGGGTGTCCCGGGGCTGCACTTCATCACGCTCAACAACTCGACGGCGACACTCGAGATCTACGAGAATCTCGGACTGCACAAGCAGTCGTGACCGGCCGTACCCGCCACCGACCGGGGCGGTGGCCGTAGGAGGGGGCGGGCATGGGCTGGACGGTCCTCTACATCGCATTCGGCATAGTGGCGCTGTGGCTGCTGGGCGAGGTGCTTCTGCAGTACAAGGCGCGCCTGCGGTGGCGGCTGCTCGCCTTCGCCGGCTTCCTCGGCGTGGTCCTCGGTGTGCTGATCCCCTCCGTGCTGGTGATCATCATCGGGGCGGTCGCCTTCGCGACCGGTCAGACGTATGTGACGCTCTCCTTCAGGCGCGGCTTCTCCACGGGGTGGGCCATAGGCGGCAGCCCCGGCGAGAGCCGCCGTCGCCGAGGAGGGGGCGGCCCGGACAGCCGCAGGCCCACGCTGGAGGTCTCCGGCCTGGAGTACGAGGGAGCCCCCCGGCAGGCGGAGGCCGCCCCTTCGGCGGTCTACGAACCCGAGCCGCTGCCGGACGACACCGGGCAGTACGGCGTCTACACCGACCCCGCACCGGCCGGCGGCGGTGACCGGCACGACCAGTACGACCAGCAAGGCGAACAGCAGCCGCAGTACGCCGCCTACGACCCGTACACCGGATACGGCCAACCGCCCGCCCAGGGCCCCTACGGCGGCCAGGACGGATACCAGGGCGGCGGATACCAGGGCCAGGACGCGTACCAGGGCCAGGGCACCTACGCGGGCGGGCACGACGACCACGGCACGGACCAGTCGGGTCACGCCGCCTGGTCCGACGCCTACCTCGGCACGGCCGCGGGCACCGGGCAGTACACCGCGTACGACGGCTACGGCAACGACCCCGCCCACGGCGCCGGGCAGCAGCCCGCGGACCCGTACTCCGGGCAGTACACCGACACCCCGCCGGGCGGGGTCTGGGTCCCGCAGCAGCGGGAGAGCGATCAGTACCCCCCGATGCCGCCGGAGGTTCCCGCCCGGCCCGCCCCGTACGGCAACGGGTACGACGCCGGCCGGGACGAGCAGCACCGCTACTGAGACCCGCGGGGCCGGCCTGTCCCGCAGGCCGGCCGTGGGCGCCCGGGGGCGGGCTCAGCCCCGGTCCCCGCCGCTCACTGCGAGCCGCGGAAGCCGTCCCCCTCCACGACGAGCCCGGCGACCAGGGCTCCCGACATCCCGGCGTGGGCCGGACCGCCGCCCGGATGCGACCAGCCGCCCGCCAGGTACAGCCCCGGCAGCGGGGTGCGGTTCCCCGGGTGCAGACAGGCTCCCCCCGCGCCGGCCAGCGCCGGCGCCGGCACCGAACCGCCCTCGGCGCCCGTCTCCGCCTCGGTCTCGGCAGGTGTGCGCACCTCGGCGTGCAGGATCCGCTCGCGCAGCCCGGGAAGGGCCTCGGCGGCCCGGCCGGTCACCGTGTCCGCGAACCGCTCGCGCAGCGCCGCGTCCGTCCAGTCGACCGGTCCGTGCGGCGCCACCGTGACCATCAGGGTCACCGCCTCGTGGCCGTCGTCGGGGCGGGTGGCCGGATCGTCCGGACGCAGCACCGTCACCGTCGGCCGCTCGGCCGTCCGGCCGCCGAACACCGCCTCCTGCTCCGCCCCGGGATCATCGGTGTGCACCACGGTCCGGTGCGCGGCACCGCTCTCCCGGGCGCCCCGCAGCGACAGCAGGACGAGGAAGCGGCCCGGCACCGGAGCCTTCCGCCCCCCTGCGGGCCGCTCCTGCCGCCCCGGAAGGAGTCCGGGGGCCGGCTGCGCGCCCAGGACCACATGATCGGCTTCCACGCTCGACCCGTCCGCCAGCTCGATCCCTGCCGCCCGCCCGTCCTTCTCGGACACCCGGACCGCTTCGGCGCCGAAGACGAACTCCACCCCGCGGGCCAGACACCGCTCGTACACCGCGTCGGCCAGGGCGCGCATGCCGCCGGCGACGTACCAGCTGCCGAACGTCTCCTCCATGTACGGCAGCAGCGCGGCGGCGGCCGGGGCGCGGCGCGGGTCGAGCCCGTAGGACAAGGCGTACCCGTCGAGCAGGGCGGCCAGCCGGGGGTCCGCCAGCTCCCAGGCGCCCACCTCCGCCACCGTCCCCGCCTGCCGGGCGGCGCGCAGCAGCCTGCGCCGTCGCACCGCGGGGTAGGGGTCGCG
>NZ_DATMVN010000778.1:0-4699 GCF_035563135.1 Streptomyces sp. | reverse complement strand
CCGGCCGGAACCAGGGAAGCCCCTGTCGGCCACGGGGGTGACCGACAGGGGCCGTGTCCCTCACCGTGCGCCGGGTGGTTGCACGGCACCCCGCACACGGGGGCGGACCGGGGCGAGAGCCTGAGCACGTCAGCTCAGACGAAGGCACGACCTGCCTCCTGCCCAAGGCTTGTCCGATCGGGGGACAACCGGCCTGCCCCTGCCGCGTCGCGCTGACGCGATCACGGGAGGGACAGGAGCCTGTGACTACTCGTCGCGGACCACCATCGCGAAGGAGGTACAGATACGCCGGAACCCACGATGGTTGCTCCGGCCGGTATGGCTCATGCACTCCACATCGACGGCTGCACTGTCCGTCGACGGCTCCGCCTGCCACTTGCAGTGAAGACACTCCGCCTCGAACGTCACGTCAGTGTCCGGGTGCTCCGTGATCCGGTGCTGCACGTACCGCAGGACTGAGCGGCTCATCGCGGCCCCCGCGTCTTGTGCGGGTGGCACCTGATCTCTACGTCCGCATCCGTCGCCGCCGACAGGTCGCCCCTGTCCCGCGCCGCCTGGCGTTGCGAGACCAGCGATGCACACACGTCACAGCCCGGCGCAGGCTCCGGCGGGGGAAGGGGCAGGGCCAGAGTCACCGGACCACTCATCGTCCTCGGATTGCTCACGCTTGCCGCCTCCCGACCGAATGTCCTGAGCGAGAAACCAGTTTCGTCCGGACTATCGGGAGAGCCCACCACTATTGGTGTTGTCGGGTAAAGATCATGGACCAGTCACTGAGGAGCGACCGGCAATCCTCCCCGAAGACGGCATGGGATTCGTATCGCTCGAAATCCTCCCGGTATGCGCTGACATCCCTGTGATCCCGGAGTATCAAAGCCCCCGTATGAGTCTCGACCTGGACCAGCCGCCGGTCATAGACCGTGAAGACGCTGAGCGGCGTCTCGGCAATAGGGCCGAGACGCCCGAGGGGGATGACGCCGAGCCGCACGTTTGGAATGCGGGAGACGGAAGCCAGGCGGTCGAGCTGCATTGCCATTGCCAAGGGGGAGGCGAGAGGCCAGCGCACAGCCTGTTCCGTGAGAAGGAACGTGAAGAACTTCGAGGAGTCCATAAGGACTTGCTGGCGCTCCAGCTTCTTCGTGATCGTCTTGGACATGTCGCCGGAGTTACGCGAGAGACTGGCCCGCACATAGTCAGGCGTTGCCAAGAGACCCGTAATCATGGTCGGCAGGAAGAACCGGAACTCTGTGGTGACGGCTTCCAGCCGGGCCAACTCGTTCTGCTTCTTGTCCAGTCCCCGCCGCTGGGAACCCCAGTGATCCTGCCACTCCGTGTTTGCCGCGCGGGCAAGAGCGAGGATCTCGGCCGCCACCGCCCCCTCTGCCCCAAGAGCTTCGAGGATCATTTCCACGTCCACTGTGGCCGGGGTCAGCTTTCCGCTCTCGATATTGCTGACCCTGGTCTGGCTCATGTTGCAGCGCTTCGCGAGCCGGACTTGAGTCCACCCGGCCCGCTTGCGCTCGTCCTTCAAGATCCCTGCCAGGTCAGACCTGGATTGACCTAGGGTCTCCGGATCAAAAGTCAAGGCCTTTCACGTACTCCTCGAAGGGGACTGATTCGGATACCGCGATCCTCTGGTATTCGAGGAACGGTTCAGGCGAACCGTCGTGGACCTCTCGGCTGATCTGCCTGCCGTCCGGGTGATAGTTCATGAGCACCACTTGGGAGCGGTCGAAAATCCAGAAGTCCTGCACTCCGTCCAGGGGATTGGGCCTATTCGACACGTCGAGAATGCGGATCTGCTCACCCGCCATGGCGTGGGCCTTGTAGTAGTGGTGGAACTCGAAGCGCAGGTAATCCGACAGGGGACGAGTGACGACATGGACGCGCCCCTGCGTGCGCCCCTCCGTGGCCTGTCGGCGTAGCCGGTCGGTGTACTCGTTCGCCACCTTCTCCGGGTCGATGTGCGCGCCGGCGCGGAAGGCTGCGAACTCCTCTTCCTCCTGCGGCATGAGGTATTGCGGCAAAGCCTCAAGACGCCATGCCTCCCGCGTGAACCGCTCGAATCGCGCAGCCCATTCCTCACCAGCCAAGAACACGAAACGCCTCCCTCAACGTCTCCTCCGGGATCTCTACGAGCCCTTCCCCGGCAGGGGCGTCGAACGCCTGCGACACGTCACCTTGGACGACGAATGAGCCGGACGCGGTCTGGTAGACGTTCGGGCAGTCATCCTTACCGCACGTGCCGTTCCCGTTGCCGGTCAGCCGGGTCAGTTCCTCACGAGCCATGGTGGACCCCCCTGTCCCGCGCCCCCTCGTGGGGCGGCTCCACGACCGTACGGAGCAGGCGTCACCGCCGTCTATGCGGTCACGCCAATATTGGCGTTGTCGCATAAAGAAGCCCCTCGGGAGGGACCGGAGGGGCGGGAGTCAGCGGACGAGCAGGGCGGCGGGTGCCCGGCAGGACTGGACGGGCGTTCTCAAGTAGAGGCAAGATCCATCTCGGCCTGCCGGGCTTCGCACGACCCTGGCCCAGCCTGCGTCTGGCAACTTCCCGCCGTCGCAGCCCTGGGGTTGGACACGTGACCAACGCATGACCAACAGCCGCCCGAAGCGGCCAGAAACAGCAGGAAACAAGAGGAGGACGCAGCCGCAGAAACCCGCTCCGCCATGGGTGTTTGCACAGGTCAGGGCATACAAGAGCTGATGCCCGAGTGGAGAGTTCAAATCCCCCCTCGGACACCAGCGGAAAACCCCCCAGGTCATCCTGGGGGGGGGTCGCCTTTCCCCGCTCTACTCCTTGATGCGCAGGAAGGTCACGGAGTGCGCCGGGAAGGTGTGGGTGAACACGCGTCCGTCGACGCGCAGGGCCGACCTGCGTGGCGTCACCTGGCGGTCCTCCGCGGTGTTCACCGCGTCCGGGGCCGCCTGGAGCGTGGTCAGCCGGGCGGTACGGGAGGCCGGCTCCGTACCCAGGTCGATCCGGGTCCTGGCGTCCGCGGCCTGCGCGTTGACCACCTTGACGACGAGCTCGCCGGTGGCGTCGTCCCGGGTGACCACCTGCCGGAAGGGTTCGGCGGGCTTGTCGTCGGTGAAGGCGCCCCACTGCTCGCCGTCGAGGAAGAGGGTCACCTGCCGGCCGCGCACCTGGACGTGGACGTCGTACGCGCGTCCCGTCTCGATCGTGGTGGTGTCCTCGGTCATCGTCTGCTTGGCGCCGTCCACCGTCTTCTCCACGGCGGAGCGGGTGTTGTTCCAGCCGCCGAGGTTCCACCAGTAGGTGTTCCCGGTGTCCTTGACCCCGAAGGCGACGAGGAAGCCTTCCTTGCCGGCCTTCTTGGTGGCCTTCACCCGCAGGTCGTAGTTCTGCCAGCCGGTGTCCCCCGCCGTGACCAGGGTGTTCTCTGCGCTCTCGTCGGACTGGACGTACGCCCCGTCCTCGACGGCCCAGGTGCCCCGGCCCGCCGCCTTCGTCCACTGCCCGTCTCCGGCGGAGAAGTCGTCGCTCAGCAGCTCGGCGCCGTCCGCCCCGGTGACCCGGACATCGTCGTACGCGGCGGCGGTCGCCCAGGTCGACAGCCCGACGGCGCCGGTGATCGGTGCGGTGGTGGCGGGTGTCGAGGAGGCGGTGCTCGGTACGACGCGGTCACCGACGTTGTTCATGAAGAGCTTCTGCATCTCGTAGTTGGCCGACCCCCATGACTTCTCGTTGTCGAACCAGATCATGTCCGGCCGCCACTGCGCGTCGTTCGTGTCGGCGAGGAGCGGGGCGTAGGAGGCGAGCTCCACGACGTCGGCGTTGCGTTCCAGGCCCGTCATGAAGGCCGCTTCGGCGAGGGCGTTGGAGAAGCGGTTGTCGAGGGAGGCGTACTCGCCGAGGAACACCTTCGGGCCCCGGCGGTCGTAGGTGTCGTAGCGTGCGTTGTTCTCCAGGAACCACTGCGGGCTGTTGTAGTAGTGCTCGTCGACCATGGCGACGCCCGCGTCCCGGTTGAGCTGCCAGGCGCGGTCGAAGGTGGTGCCGCTGTCGTCGGGGCCGGAGTTGCCGATCACGGTGATTCCGGGGTACCTGGCTTCGATGGCCTCGCGGAACTGGGTGAAGCGGGCGAAGAACTCGTCGGGGAGGTTCTCCTCGTTGCCGACCGCCAGGTGTGTGAGGCCGAACGGCGCGGGGTGGCCCATCGCGGCGCGTTTCGCGCCCCAGGTGGAGCCGGCCGGGCCGTTGGCGAACTCGATCAGGTCGAGGGTGTCCTGGATGTGGCGCCGCAGCAGGGCGGGGTCGTCGGTCGCCTTGTTCTGGCCGCAGCCGGTGACGAGGGCGGGCACGACGGGGAGGGCCATGGCCCCGATGTCCTCGGCGAACTGGAAGTACTCGTAGTACCCCAGGCCGTACGTCTGGTTGTAGCCCCAGAAGTTGGCGTTGACGGGGCGCTGCTCGACCGGGCCGATGGTGTCCTTCCACTGGTAGCTGCGCTTCCGCTCCCAGTCGGGCGCCTCGTAGGCCTCATGGCTCCCGGTGTTGACGATGCAGCCCCCGGGGAAGCGCAGGAAGCCCGGTTCCAGTGCGGCGGTCTTCTCCGCGAGGTCCTTGCGCAGGCCGTTCGCCCGGCCCTTGTAGGTGTCGCGGGGGAAGAGCGAGATCATGTCGAGCCGTACGGTTCCGCTGCCGCCCGCCGTGACGGTGAGCCTGCCGTCCGCC
>NZ_DATMVN010000777.1:0-10898 GCF_035563135.1 Streptomyces sp. | reverse complement strand
CCGCACGGTCGTCGACCACGTGTCGTTCGAGCTGGAGCCCGGCACGGTGACCGGCTTCCTCGGCCCGAACGGTGCCGGCAAGAGCACCACGATGCGGATGATCACCGGCCTGGTGCCGGCGTCCTCCGGCACGGCGCTCGTGGCCGGCAAGCCCTACACGTCGCTGCCGAACCCCGGGGCCGTCATGGGCACGCTGCTCGACGCCGCGGCGGTGCACCCCGGGCGTACCGGCCGCACGCACCTGCGTCTGCTGGCCTCGACAATCGGCGTCGCCGCCGAGCGGGTCGACGAGGTCCTGGACCTGGTGGACCTCACCGCGGCGGGCGGTCGCCGGATCGGTGGCTACTCGCTGGGCATGCGGCAGCGGCTGGGGATCGCGGCGGCGCTGCTGGCCGACCCGCCGGTGCTGATGTTCGACGAGCCGGCCAACGGCCTGGACCCGGAGGGCATCCGCTGGATGCGCGACCTGCTCCGCGGCCACGCCGCGCGTGGCGGGACGGTGCTCCTGTCCAGCCACCTCCTCGGCGAGGTCGAGCACACCGTGGACCGCCTCCTGGTGATCGGTGGGGGCCGGGTCGTCGCCGACGGTCCCATCCACGAGCTCCTGGCCGGTGACGGGACGGCGGTGCGGGCGGCCGACGCGGTCTCCTTCGAGACCGCACTGTCCGCCGCGGGGCTCGAGGTCCAGCACCGGGACGGCTCCTTGGTCATCCCGGGTGCCAGCCCCGAGCGCATCGGCTCGCTGGCGGCAGCCGGCGGTCACGCCCTGATCGACCTGCGCCCCTCGGAGCAGGGCCTCGAGGAGCTCTTCTTCCAGCTCACGGACGCGTCATGACCAGCACCCTCCCCCACCCGACCTCCTCCATCTCACAGCGAAAGGCAGCAGCCATGAGCACCATCCAGGCCCCGGTCATCTCGGACACCAGGTCGCCGGCCCGACGAACCGGCCCGTCCTTCCCGGCCCTGACCGGCCTCGAGATCCGCAAGTCCCTGTCCACCCGCTCCGGGAAGTCCGTCGCCGCACTGGCGGCGCTGGTCGGCCCGCTCGGCGTCCTGCTCGCCACGGTGACGAGCGGCAGCGGGGTCGCGGCCCCGGAGGCCCTCGGGATCATGGGCATGCTGATCGCCCTCGTCCTGCTCGCCCTCGGCGTTCTCTCCACCGCCGGGGAGTGGACCCACAAGAGCGTCCAGACGACGTACCTGCTGGTTCCTCAGCGGGGACGGGTCCTCGCCGCGAAGGCCGTGGCCATGGCCATGCTCGGGCTGGTGCTCGCCGGTCTCGGCGCCGCCGGGGCGGTCGGAGCGCTCGCCGTCTTCACCAGCGGGGTCGAGTGGGTGGGCACCGGCCTGGCGGTGGCCACCGTGATCGCAGGAGGAGCCGCCTTCGCGGTGATCGGCGCCGGGATCGGGGCCGCGGTGGGCAACTCGGCCGCGGCGATGACCGGGACCTACCTGACGATGCTGGGCATCCTGCCGGTGCTCAACTCGGTCCAGCCGGAGATCGCGGAGAAGCTGGACCCGGCGAGCGCCATCGTGACCCAGGCGGAGACCGACCTGGCCATGACGCCGATCGCCGTGATCGCCGGGTGGGTGATCGTCTCCACGATCGCGGGCATCGTCGTCACCCGCCGCCGGTCGGTGGCCTGACCGCACCACCGCACCCGCCGACGGGCGACGGTGCACGTGCAGTACGCAGACGCTGGGCTGGGGTCTCCCGCCCAGCGTCTTCGCGTGGGCGGTCGTCGAGTTGCTGGGCGACGTCTTCGAGGGTCGTGTCCCGCCCCGGGTCTGTCGGAGGCGGGACGGGGCCGGTGCGCCCGGTGTGCCGCCGCCTGCATGCGCGGCGGCCTACAGCCGGAGTTGCTGAGCGCTGCCGGCGGTGGCAGACCCCGTCGTGGCGGGACGCCGTCTTCGCCGTCGTCGGCGACAGCCGGGTGGCGGCGGAGCGGCTGGCGGTGCCGGTGGACGAGGCCGCTCGACGGATCGCCGCTCGGCCTGGCCTCGGGTTCACCTCGACGAGGGTCGTCAAGGGCCGAACGGGCCTTCGGGCCCCCCGGAGCTCCTCCGTGAGCCTGCCAGGCCAGCTGACCTGCGATGTTGCGGCGAGCTGGTGACCGGGATCGGACCGGCATGGCCACCTGGGCTGTCACCTCGCGCACCGGGCGGACCGCACCTCCTGGCGCCACGATGACATCTCGACCGCTTCCCTCCTCCTCGCCGCTCTGACTGCTGCGCCCTGCGTGTTCGTTCATTCCTGCGGCAGCCCGGTTGCCGTCGACACCGAGACGTCGATGCCCGGCCTGCGCCCCGCTCCTGCGCTCCGCTGTGCGCGGGCCGGGCGAATCCAGAGGTACCCCGCTGCGGCCTACTCGAGTTTCCGGGCCGCGACCTCTTCTATCGCCACGATGATCTCGGGGTTGTAGTCCGCGGGCTCCCCCGGCGTGTACCGGACCCAGTCGAGTCCGCGGCGGTAGTGGAAAGCGCCCCGACGCAGGTGCAGGTCCCAGTCGACCGGTCCGCCGGCGTCCACGCCGACGCTGATACCCGTGAAAGGAGACATGCTCAGGAGTTGCGGCACGGACGCGATGCCGAGGACCTGCCGCCGGCCCAGCGAGGCGGTGATCCGCCAGCGCATCTCCTCCAGCGCCTCGAAGTCCACGGTGACCATGATGCGGCCCGGATCCAAGGGGTCCTGGGCCGCGGCGCGGACGACGTCGCCGTAAGCGTTGAAGGTGAAGCGCAGTTCGCCGTCCTCGACGAAGAGCACGTACCCGCCGCCCTGGTCGCCGTGCGCGAAGATCACGCCCTCGTCCCCGGCCGCGAAGTCCAGTGACGCCTCGACGGTGAAGGACCTGAGCAGCGTGAGCTTGCTGGACCGGAAGCGCTCGAGGACCGGCGTCCCGGGGTAGATCGTCACCGGCTCCGACAGGATCGACTCGCTGGAGGGGCGGACCCGCCGCATGCGCCCGGTGTCGTCGAGCGGGAAGACGGTGTTGAACCAGGCCGCTCTCCGCCACTTCTCGGCCATGTCGGCGACCGTCCCCGGCCGCGCAGGAGCCAGGTTCTCCGTCTCCGCCGGATCGGCGTCGATGTCGTAGAGCTCCCAGCTCTCGTCCGTGAACGGCCGGCCGGGCATGTGCGGCGCGACGATCTTGAGCCCGTCCTCGAAGTAGCCCCGCTGCCCGCCGCACTCCACGTACTGGGTGAGGTGGGACGTCCGCTGCGCCGGGTCCCGCAGCAGGTGGTCGAAAGGAACGCCGTCGACCTCCTGGACCGGGCGACCGTGCGTTGCCGTCGGGCGCTCGACGCCGGCCAGGGTCAGCAGCGTCGGGGCGAGGTCGGTGACGTAGGTGTACTGGCGTCGGACTCCCGCGTCATCGCTGTCCCGTGGAAGCCCGTCCGGCCAGCTCAGGACGAACGGGACATGGATGCCACCGGCGTAGGCCTGGCTCTTGTACAGGCGGAACGGTGTGTTGGAGACGTGTGCCCAGCCCTTGGGGTAGTGACCGTGCACCTGTGGCCCGCCCAGGAGTTCGAGCGGTCGCGGCACGTCCCGGACCCAGTCATCGGGAAGCCCCGCCGTGTACACGAACTGGCTGAAGTAGCTTCGCGTCCCCTCGACCCCGCCTTCAGCAGTGGCCCCGTTGTCGCTCGTGATCACGAAGATGGTGTTGTCGTACTCGCCGATCCGCTTCAGGTGCTCGACCAGCCGGCCCACGCTCTGGTCGATGCCGTCCACCGCAGCGGCGTAGACCTCCATGTGCCGGGCAAACAGCTCCTTGCGCGCGTCGTCGAGGCTGTCCCACGGCAGGACGCCCTGGGTCTCCCGGGGCCCGGACGCCGACAGCTGCGTGTCGTCGGGGAAGAGCCCGGTGTCGATCTGGCGGCGGAACCGGGCGAGACGGGTGGCGTCCCAGCCGGCGTCGTACATGCCGCGGTACTTCGCGATGTCCTCCGCCTTGGCCTGCACCGGGCCGTGCACGGCGTGGTGGGCGAAGTAGAGGAAGAAGGGCTTGGCCGGATCATTGGCGCGCAGGCCGTTGATCATCTCGAGGGCCCGGTCGGTCAGCACGTCGGTCAAGTAGCGGTCGTCCGGCCAGTCGGCCGTGAACACCGGGCTGTTGTCGCTGACCAGTCGGTGCGGGTGGTACAACGCCGTGAACCCGTCCAGGGAGCCGAAGTAGCGGTCGAAGCCCCGCTGCACCGGCCAGGACGACTTGTCCGCGCCGTCGTGCATGTGGGCTTCCTTCGTCAGGTGCCACTTACCGACCATGAAGGTGGCGTAACCGCCGGAGCGGAAGGACTCGGCGAGCGTCGGGACGTCGTTCGGGAGCTCCATGTTGTAGCCGGGGAAACCCGGATCCACGTGCGGCACCGAGGCGAATCCGGCGCGGTGCGGGTTGAGCCCGGTCATCAACGCCGCACGCGACGGCGCGCAGAGCGGTGTGCTGTGGAAGTTGGTGAGGCGGTAGCCCTCGTCGGCCAGCGACTGGATGTGCGGGGTGTCGATCTCGCCGCCGAAGGGCGATATGTCGCTGAAGCCCATGTCGTCGACGAGCACGACGACGACGTTCGGCGCGCCCGGCCGGGCCCGCCGGGGGGCCGGCCACCACGGGCGGGACTCGGACCGCATCTCGCTGACGACGCCCCCGAAACCCTCGTACCCGCGGGTGGGGAGATCGGTCCGGACGGTTTGATCCACGCGTCTCTCGCTTCCTGCTGATGGCGGGGCACATCGGCGCCCCGCAGATTTCCCTGAGGCCGTCCTGAACGCACGGCTTCCATTGCGGGATGGAGCAGAACGGCGGCCACCCGAGCCGCCGGTGTCAGGTGCGCTCGCCGACCCGGGCCACGACAACGACGTCCGTGACGGTCACCGGGGTTCCTTGCGCCTCACTCGTCGGCGCCGAGCAGACCGGGCCAGCCGAGGAAGGTGGTCTCGAACTCGCCGGCGAGGTGGACGTCGAACTCGTAGCCCTTGTCGGTGCGGCGGGCCAGCATCGTGGCGCGCTGCTCCGGGGACAACCGCACCAGCAGCTCGTCGGCGTCGTTGTCCTCGTCCGGGAAGTACAGGCACGTCACCGCGGGGCGGATCATCCTGCTGGTGTTGAGCAGGAACGTCAGGTGCGGCGCTCGGCCAGGAGTCGGCCGCGGTTTCACGGTGGTGATCTCGTACACGCCGTCCGGGCCGGTGAACGATCTCGTCCAGCCCTCCGGCTGGCAGGACTCGATCGACGTGAACCCCACCGGCTCGCCCAGCCCGTTGAGCACCCGGCCGGTGACGGTGATGCGGGCGCGGCCGTCATCGGTCTCCACCGTCGAGCGCACCGGCATGCCCAGGGTGACGTACGGGCCGAAGATGGTGCGAGGGGTGCGGACGAGCTGGTCGGTCGGAGTGGCGCTGTCCGGGTCGTCTGCGGTCGTGGTCATCTCAGTGCTCCGGGGTTGCGTACATGCCGCCCAGGACGATGTCCCACCGGTAGCCGAGAGTGACCCCCGGAATGGCGGCTTCCCAGTCCAGCCGGCACAGCAGCCGCTCCCGCGCCTTCTGGTCGGGGATGGTCGCCACGACCGGATCCTGGTCGAGAAGCGGATCGCCGGGGAACTGCATCTGGGTGACGTAGCGCTCGGTCAGGCCGCGGCCGGTCAGGCCGAAGTGGATGTGTTCCGCACGCCAGGCCTGTGGATGCGGCATCCAGGGATAGGAACCTGGCTTGATCGTCGTGAACGAGTACCAGCCATCGGCATCGGTGAGCGTGCGGCCCGCGCCGGTGAAGTTGGGGTCCAGCGGCATGGGCGTCGGGTCGTTGTCGTGCACGTACTTCCCCGAGGCATTGGCCTGCCAGATCTCCACCAGCATGTCGCGCGCCGGACGCCCCCAGCTGTCGGTGACCCGCCCCCGGACCACGATCTGCTGCCCCATCGGCACGCCGTCGTGCTGAGACAGCAGGTCGTTGTCCGTCGGGCCGACCTCACCCCATCCATAGACCGGCGCGGAAGCGTCGATCAGCCGGGAAGGGACGATGACCAGCGGCTTCTTCGGGGTCCAGACCTGCGCTTCCAACGGAGGTCTCGCGAACACATCGGGAAGGTCGGTGTGCCATGGCTCGGTGTACGCGCTCAACGCACATTCCTCTCTGCTCTGCCGCGTCGATGGCGAGAGGTCGACGCTGGCAGTGGCTCCTGTCGACGAGTGGTGGCGGGTAGCGGCGGAGCCGCTCCTCGATGCTGTGAACTGCGCCGAATGGCCGGCCGGACGGGGGGACGACGGGTGGCAGACGGCCGGCGGGACCACACCCCGCCGACTGCCCGGCCCGGTCACTCCTTCGTGAAAGCGTGGAGAGGAGGCGTGCCGCCCAGCGTGCCGGTGATGTTGACGCAGTCATCGAGGGCCCAGGGCACATCCGGCTGGCCGAACGGCGCGTACCAGGCGTTCTCCACCAGGAACGCGTTGATCTGCTCGTAGATCTCCTCCGAGTCCTCGTAGTCGGTGACCGCCCGCTCCGCCAGCAACGCGGTCAGCTCCGGGTCCTCGTTGTGCAGCGGATTGAAGGGGCCGGTCACTGGCAGGTGGTTCGATATCGTGCTCACCTCGGGGTGCATGGGCACCTTGTAGACGAACATGGGGAACTCGCCGCGAAGGATGCGAGGGACGTTCTCCGCCCGCGGAACAGGCAGGGTCGTGACCCGGATGTTCAGTTCCGCGAGCTGCTGCACCGTGATGGCGGTGTACTCGTCCTGGTATCCGACGACCTCCGGCATCGTGACATCGAACCCGTCGGCGTAACCGGCCTCCGCCATCAACTTCTTCGCAGCCGCGACGTCGTAGTCGTAGTGGTCCACGAGGTCCTCGTCGAAGCCTGAGGTGGTGGGGCCGAAGATCTGGGAGTTCGCCACACCATGGCCGTTCCAGATCGACTGCGCGATCCCTTCGCGGTCGAAGACCATGTTGATCGCCTGCCGTACCCGCACATCTCCGAGCGCAGGGATCTTCGTTCCGGCACGGTCCATGAAGTACACACCGCTCCACACGTTGGGGAAGGCCTCGACGTGCGCACCCGCCGACTCCGCCTGCTCGATGCTGGCCAGCCTGACCTCAGCGCCGTCGATCTGCCCCGACGCGAGCGCGTTCAGCTGCGCCGTCTCATCCGTCATGATCAGGAATTCCAGCTCGTCGTAGGGGTAGGCGTCCGGGTTCCAGTAGTCGGGGTTCCGGTCGTAGATGAGCTTGCTCCCGGTCACCGACTCCTCCATGTTGAGCACATAGGGCCCACTGCCGACCGGCTGCGTGTCCATGGTCGGGGAATCGATCGACGCCGGGCTCACCAGTGCGCCCCCCGCGTCCCCGAGCGTGTAGAGCATGCCCGGATCCGCAGCCGGCAGCGTGAGGACGAGAGTCAGCTCGTCCGTCGCCTCCAGGTCGACACCGGCCAGCCGTGACGACGCAGCTCCGCCGCCGTCCCGGAAGGCCTCCAGGCTGCGCTTGGCAGCTTGCGCATCGACCGGAGCCCCGTCCGTGAACGTCATGCCCTCGCGCAGCGTCAGCGTGAGCACCGTCTTGTCCTCGTTGTACGTCCACTCCTCCGCAGCGCCCGGTGACGTGGTGCCATCGACGTTGAACGTCAGCAGGGTGTCGAAGACCGCCCGCCACTGCAGCCAGGCATGCCCGTTCCCGACGTGCTTCCTGAAGTCCCAGCCGCTGACCGTGTTGTTCAGAGCCAGCGACAAAGTGCTGTCGCAGCTCTCTCCCGACGCGCCGGTGTCCTCACCACTGTCGCCGCCGCACGCAGTGAGAAGGAGTACCCCGCTCAGGCTCAGCGCGACCGTCGCACGCGCACCGCGGGCTGGCCGCATCGCTGGGAAGAACCGTTGACGGGGCACGTGCCCACCTCCATGAGTGTGATCGGAGCCACCAGGGTCGAGCCCACTACGCCCATCTGTAAAGCACCGCTTTCTCGGAAGAGTCTTGAGAAAAACTCATGTGCTCTATCGTCCCCACCATGCCGTCGCTGAGCTCCCGGGTCACGTTCCGCCAGCTCGAATACGTGCTGGCGGTCGCCGACGCGGGGACGGTGACCGGCGCTGCCGAACAACTGAACGTCTCGCAATCGGCCATATCGCTGGCCCTCTCGGAGTTGGAGCGAGTCCTCGGCGTGCAACTGTTCTTACGGCGCAAGGCCAAGGGCGTCGCACCCACCGACGCGGGGCGGACCATGCTCCCGGAGATCCGCCGCCTCGTCGCTCAGGCGGATGACCTGCATTCCATGGCGCGGAGTCTCGGAGAGGCCATCGAGGGCACGCTGCATCTCGGCTGTTTCCCGACGCTCACGCCGTTCGTCATCCCTCAGGTCCTCAGGGAGTTCCCTCGGCGCTACCCGTCCGTCGACATCGACCTGTTCGAGGGCTCGGTTCAGGACCTGCAGCAACGACTGCTCGACGGGCGGTGCGAGGTCGCACTCATGTATGGCAGGGGCGTCGGCCTCGACGTCGCTACGACGCGGCTCCACACCCTGCGGCCGTGCGTGATCCTGCCTGCGGATCACCCGCTCGCGCGCCATGACGACCCGATTGCGCTCGTCGACCTCCGCAACGAGCCCATGGTCATCCCGACCATGGCAGGGGGCGAGGACTGGTTCCGCTCGATCCTCCGCGGCGCAGGCATCGAGCCCAAGGTGCGGTTCAGGACGACGACCGCCGAATCAGTGCGCTCCCTCGTTGCGAGCGGCGCCGGGTTCTCCATGGCGCCGCACCGGCCTTCGCCGATGACGTATGCCGGGCCAGCGCTGAAGTACCTCGACATCGCCGACGACGTACCCAGCATCGACATCGTGCTGGCCCAGGCCCGGTCGGCCCGACTGACCCGCAGAGCTCGCGCCTTCACCGAATTCTGTCGTCAGGGGCTCGCCCCATCGGCTTGAAGGCCGGCGGCGACGACCCATCCACGCACATCGCTGGCACCCGAGTGTCCTGCCCGTAGCAGCTGCCGCGGAGAGCGTGCGTGCGGGCCGTGCCGACGTGCCGGCACGGCGAACTGGCCAGCATGGGCAGCGTCGCCGACTGCTTCGACGACGCCCTGGCCGAGTGTGTGTTGGCCACGCTGGAGTGCGAGCTGTTCGACCCGCAGCCAGGCGCCCGCGTTCGGCTCGAGGAGATCGCCCGGCAGATGGCTCGCGGCATCATCTTGATCACCCGAACGGCGGCGGGCTGCGCTGAGCAGCACGGGGAGATGCCGGCGTGACCTTTCCGCTGGTCGCGGTGGCCCCGCCCAGGACCGATCAGCGGCCTCGACCTGCGCGAACCCGGGCATCGGCGTGACCTGTTCATGACCTGTCCATCGGAGAACATGGGGGTCTTGAATGGTCAGAATCGGGGCATTCGGACGGTCCTCCAGAACTCCTCTAGTATGCCTGCCAGGTCAGCTGACCTGCGATGATGTCGTAGTCACGCATCATGCCCGCGTCGGTGAACTCGCTCTGCAGGGCCAGGATCTGAGAGCCGTCAACAGCGGTCCGCACGTCGGTCATCAGTTGCTCCTCGGGACTCGGGCGGGTGGTGTCGAGCGCTGGATCAGCCGGTGAGGGAGTGGGGGCCGAAGCGGCCCCACGCCACGACGGCCGCCAGGGCGAGCAGGGTCACGTTGACCGCGACCGCCGGGGCTTCGGACCGACGCAGGTGCGCGATGGCCGCGCCGACCAGCATCGGTACGAGTCCGACGGTGGCCATCGGCACGAGAACGGGCACGAGTCCGAGGGCGGCGGGCAGGATCAGGCCGGCCGCCGCCGAGAAGTCGAGGGCGCCGATGGCCTTGACGGTGTCCCGGACCGAAGTCGGCGGGCACGGCCGTGGCCGGCAGGGCCCCGGGCATGGCGCTGCTCGCGCGCGTCGTCAACGGCCGGCCCGGCCTCGTCATCGAGGTGGAGGGCGCAGTCGTGACGGTGCTGGCGTTCGACATCGCGGGGGATCGCATCACGCGGATCTGGGCGGTGTGCAACCCCGAGAAGCTGCGGGCGTGGACGCCGGGCTGACCGGGGTTCCCGCACAGCCTCCCCGGTCGATCGACCGGCATCGTCGTCCGGAGGCGACCTCTCCTGTCGTCCAGATGCGGGGTCGTTTCGGGACAGCAGCCGGACGCGTGCGGCTGCTGTCGTTCCTAGCGTCGGACGCATGCCCAGCAACTCCTCTCGTGCAGTCCTCCCGGCCCCTGCGCGGACGGTGCTGACTGCAACCGCGGCCGGATTGCTGGTCCTGGGGGGTGCCGCCTGCAGCGCGGCACCCCCCGAGGCCGATGTCGAGGTCACGTTCGAGCGGCCGCTGGCCATCCCACCGCTGGCCGACTCGCGGGTGCAGGCGGATGGCACCCGGGTCTTCCAGCTCACCGCGGATGAAGGCACCACCGAGTTCCTGGAAGGCACCGAGACGGCGACGTGGGGGTTCAACGGCTCCTACCTCGGCCCCACGCTCCGTGCCGAGCGTGGCGAGCGGGTCGCGGTGGAGGTCACCAACGACCTCGACGAGCCCACCACGGTCCACTGGCACGGCATGCACCTGCCTGCGGCGATGGACGGCGGGCCGCACCAGATGATCGAGCCGGGGGACACCTGGCGCCCGTACTGGACGATCGACCAGCCCGCCGCGACACTCTGGTACCACCCCCATCCGCACGGGGAGACCGAAAAGCACGTCTACCGCGGACTGGCTGGCATGTTCCTCCTCGACGACGGCACGGACGTCGCGGCCGGCCTGCCGCACGACTACGGCGTGGACGACATCCCGGTGATCGTCCAGGACAAGCGGTTCTCCGAGGCCGGTGAGCTCACGCTCGACGACAGCGGCAACGAGATCGGCACACTCGGCGGCACCGTGATGGCCAACGGAACGATCGGCGCCGTCCAGGAGGT
>NZ_DATMVN010000776.1:0-19512 GCF_035563135.1 Streptomyces sp. | reverse complement strand
GGACGACGCCGGCCAGTGCCACCCACCACCACGTGTTCATACCCCGACCGTACCGGCGCCCGGCGGCACCCCGGCCTTCCATCGAACCGGTGACAGCACAGGTGAGTTCCCCCACAACGGCAGGCGGTGGAGGAGCGACCGGCGGTTTCGCGCCTTACGCTCGACGGACCGCACGAACCCTCCCCGTTCCCACGTCTCGGAGGTTCACGCTCCATGAAGCTCACCGTCGTCGGCTGCTCCGGCTCCTTCCCGTCCGCGGGTTCGGCATGCTCGAGCTACCTCGTAGAGGCCGACGGCTTCCGGCTGCTCCTCGACATGGGCAACGGCGCCCTGGGCGAGCTGCAGCGCCATGTAGGTCTCTACGACCTCGACGCCATCTTCCTCAGCCACCTCCACGCCGATCACTGCATCGACATGTGCGCGTACTTCGTCGTCCGTTACTACCGCTTCGACGGCGGGCGCCCCGCCCCGATCCCCGTGTACGGCCCCGAAGGCACCGAGCAGCGGCTCACCACGGCCCACGCCGACACCCCGTCCGACCACGCGATGGGCGAAGTCTTCGACTTCCACACGCTGAAGTCCGGATCGTTCGAGATCGGCCCCTTCTCGGTCCGCACGGAGAAGCTCCGCCACCCCGTCGACACCTTCGGCATCAGGGTCGAGCACGCCGGACGCGCCCTCACGTACTCCGGCGACACCGGCACCTGCGACGCGCTGGCCGAACTCGCCGAAGGCGCCGACCTGTTCCTGTGCGAAGCATCGTTCATCCATGGCAAGGAGGACATCCCGGACCTCCACCTCAACGGCCGCGAAGCAGGCGAGTACGCCGCACGCGCCGGAGCGGGACGCCTCGTCCTCACCCACATCCCCCCGTGGACGGACGCCGAACGCAATCTCACCGACGCACGCGAGGTCTACGACGGACCGGTCGAACTGGCGGTGCCGGGCGCGGTCTACGAGGTCTAGGACCCCCGGCCGTGCAGAGGCCCCCACCTCCCGTGCGGGAGGTGGGGGCCTCTGCGTCGCGGGCGGGGCCGGACTACTTGGCCTCGGCCTTCTGGAGCTCGGCGAGCTCCTCGTCGGACTCACGGCCCGGCGTCGGAAGGTTGAACTTCGTGATCGCGAAGCGGAACACCACGTAGTAGACGACCGCGAAGCACAGGCCGACCAGCACCAGCATCCAGGGCTTCGTCGCGATGCCCAGGTTGAGGAAGAAGTCGACCGCGCCGGCCGAGAAGCCGAAGCCGTCCTTCATCCCCAGCCCCCACGTGAGGGCCATCGAGACGCCGGTCAGCACCGCGTGGATCGCGTACAGCACCGGAGCGATGAACATGAACGTGAACTCGATCGGCTCGGTGACACCCGTCACGAACGCGGTGGCGGCGAGCGAGAACATCATGCCGCCGACGACCTTGCGGCGCTCCGGACGGGCACAGTGGACGATCGCGAGGCAGGCGGCCGGGAGGGCGAACATCATGATCGGGAAGAAGCCGGTCATGAACTGTCCGGCGGTCGGGTCACCGGCCAGGAAGCGGTTGATGTCGCCGCTCTTGCCCTCGTACGAACCGGCCTGGAACCACGGGAACGAGTTCAGCAGGTGGTGCATGCCGACGGGGATCAGCGCACGGTTGGCGACACCGAAGATGCCCGCACCGACCGCGCCCGAACCGACCAGCCACTCACCGAAGTTGTGCAGCCCGGTGCCGAGCACCGGCCAGATGTAACCGAAGACGATGCCGATCAGCAGACCCGCGAACGCGGAGAGGATCGGGACCAGACGGCGGCCGCCGAAGAAGCCGGCCCAGGCGGGCAGCTTCGTCCGGTAGAAGCGCTGGTACAGCAGGGCGACGACTATGCCGATCACGACACCGCCGAGGACACCGGCGTTGACCGGAGCCTCGTTCATGACGATCTTGCCGTCCACCACGCTCGCGACCTTGGGCAGGTTGCTGTCGGTGAACGTGGCGAGGACGTTCTTGAAGACCAGGTAGCCGGTGACCGCCGCGAGGGCGGTGGAACCGTCCGACTTCTTGGCGAAGCCGATCGCGATGCCGACGGCGAAGAGCAGCGCCATGTTGTCGAGGATCGCGTTGCCGCCCGCCGCCATGAAGCCGGCGATCTTGACGACGAAGTCCGGGAACGAGTCCCGCCCCAGCATGTCCGGGTTACCGAGACGGACCAGGAGCGCGCCCGCAGGCAGCACGGCGACCGGCAGCATGAGGCTGCGGCCGATGCGCTGCATGACGGCCATGACGCCCGCGCCCTTCTTCTTCTCGGGTGCCGCCGCAGCGGTATCCGTACTCATCAACTTCCTCCATGGGGCAAGGTGCCGCCCATGTCATTGATCGAAGGGAGGCGGCGACTTGAGGAACGCGGCGGGAAAACGCACGCGTGGTCTGGACCACTCAGTGGTGTAGACCAGTTTTAGCACGGTGTGGGTTGGATAAGGAACCTGCAATTACCTCACGATTGCCGCGTAGTCCCACCGCCACCCTGGGTGACACGGCGAAGGCCCCCGGACCGTCAGGTCCAGGGGCCGCGCGAAGGGCTGGGAAGGCCTCTACTTCGTGAGGTCGTCCTCGATCTTCTTCTCCTCCTCCAAGGGCTCACGCCCGGGGGTCTGGAGGTTGAACTTCGTGATCGCGAACCGGAAGACCACATAGTAGATCACCGCGAAGCACAGCCCGATCGGGATGATCAGCCACGGCTTCGTGTCCAGATGCCAGTTGACGACGTAGTCGATCAGCCCGGCCGAGAAGCTGAACCCGGCGTGCACACCCAGCGCCCACGTCACACCCATCGACAATCCGGTCAGCACTGCGTGGACGCCGTACAGCAGCGGCGCGACGAACATGAACGAGAACTCCAGCGGCTCCGTCACACCCGTCACGAAGGACGTCAGCGCCACCGACACCATCAGGCCCGTCACCTCCTTGCGCCGCTCCGGCCGCGCCGTGTGCGCGATGGCCAGGGCCGCGGCGGGAAGGCCGAACATCATGATGGGGAAGAACCCCGACGTGAACTGGCCCGCCGAAGGGTCCTCCGCGAAGAAGCGGGAGATGTCCCCCTGCACGGTGCTTCCGTCGGCCCCGGTGAACTCACCCGCCTGGAACCAGAAGAACGTGTTCAGGAACTGGTGCATACCGATCGGGATCAGCAGCCGGTTCGCGAAACCGAAGATGGCCGCCCCCCACGCGCCGAGATCGATCAACTGCTTGGAGAACCACGTCAGCGCGTCACCGACGGGCTGCCACAGCAGGCCGAACAGCACGCCCAGGATCACGCAGAGGAACGCCATGAGGATCGGCACCAGGCGGCGCCCGTTGAAGAAGCCCAGCCAGTCGACCAGCTTCGTGCGGTGGTAGCGCTGCCACACGACCGCGGTGAGCAGGCCGATGAGAATGCCGCCCAGGACCCCCGGGTTCTGGGGCTCACCGTCGGGGAGCGCCTTCGTCACGCTCCCGTCCACGGGGAACGCCGCCAGCACACCCCGGTAGACGAGGAAGCCGACGACGGCGGCCAGCGCCGTCGAGCCGTCCGCCTTCTTCGCGAAGCCGATCGCGACACCGATGCAGAACAGCAGGGGCAGCCCGACGGTGCCGTCCAGGATGGCGTTCCCGCCGCTGAGCAGGACCTTGGAGGTCTTGTTCCAGAAGGCGCCGCCCAGATAGGAGTCGAAGAGGTTGCCGAGGCTGACGAGGAGGCCCGCCGCGGGCAGGACGGCCACCGGCAACTGGAGGCTGCGACCGACCTTCTGCAGCCCCTGGACCGGCCCGTTCCACCACTTCCGCTGCGGTTCTGTCGCCGCGTTCGCACTCATCGGCATCCTCCCGGAACACCTCGGGTTTGGCGGTCGTCGGAAACTGGTGTAGACCAGTTGAGGTACGGTGCGGAGCCCCGCCGGAAGGCAGGGCGCCGGTGATCGTCATCATTGGGGACCGCGCGGCTACCCGCCCGCGAAGTTGGGCCAACCGTGCGTTAACGTGACGAAACGGACCCATGGTGGGCCGCCCCACGCACGCACAGACCAGGGAGAAGGACATGGCCAGCAAGGCTGAGAAGATCGTCGCCGGGCTCGGCGGTATCGAGAACATCGACGAGATCGAAGGCTGCATCACCCGCCTCCGCACCGAGGTCCACGACCCCAGCAAGGTCGACGAAGCCGCGCTCAAGGCCGCCGGAGCCCACGGCGTCGTCAAGATGGGCACCGCGATCCAGGTCGTCATCGGCACCGACGCCGACCCCATCGCCGCCGACATCGAAGACATGATGTGACCGGCTGACCAGCCGGCCCCACCAAGGTCCGCACCGCAGGCCCCGCTCCCCGCCCCCACCGGCGGAGCGGGGCCTGCGGTGCGTCCGCAGCCCACCGCGCCCTCCACCGCGCCTTCCACCGCCCCCTCCACCCGAACGGACCCGGCCCTCCCAGCCGATAGGCTCGACGCCATGTCTCGTATCGACGGCCGCACCCCCGAACAGCTCCGCCCCGTCACCATCGAACGCGGATGGAGCAAGCACGCCGAAGGCTCCGTACTCATCTCCTTCGGCGACACCAAAGTCTTCTGCACCGCCTCCGTCACCGAAGGCGTACCGCGCTGGCGCAAAGGCAGCGGCGAAGGCTGGGTCACCGCCGAATACTCCATGCTGCCCCGCTCCACCAACACCCGCGGCGACCGCGAATCCGTACGCGGCAAGATCGGCGGCCGCACCCACGAGATCAGCCGCCTCATCGGCCGCTCCCTGCGCGCCGTCATCGACTACAAGGCCCTCGGCGAGAACACCATCGTCCTCGACTGCGACGTCCTCCAGGCCGACGGCGGCACCCGCACCGCCGCCATCACCGGTGCCTACGTCGCCCTCGCCGACGCCATCGCCTGGGCCCAGGGCAAGAAGATCATCAAGCACGGTCGCAAGCCCCTCACCGGCACCGTCGCCGCCATCAGCGTCGGCATCGTCGACGGCGTCCCCCTCCTCGACCTCTGCTACGAGGAGGACGTCCGCGCCGAGACCGACATGAACGTCGTCTGCACCGGCGACGGCCGCTTCGTCGAGGTCCAGGGCACCGCCGAAGCCGAACCCTTCGACCGCAACGAACTCAACGCCCTCCTCGACCTCGCCACCGCCGGCTGCACCGACCTGGCCACACTCCAGGAAGCAGCACTCGCCCGCACACTCGGCGAGTAAAGAAGCAACCAAATCGGCAGCGCACAGCGTCGTAACCGGTACGGGCGCACGGGTCGAACCGTGCGTCCGTCCACGCATCCGCCCCCGGGGAGGGACCGCACCATGGCCTCGCGCCGCCACCACCGCACCGCACTCGCCGTCACGGCCACCCTGCTGACCCTGACCGCCGCCACCGGCTGCGCCGCCGTCGACAAGGCCATGGACTGCGTCCGCACCGCCGACGCCATCGCCACCAGCGTCGACAACCTCCAGCAGGCCATCTCCGCCGCCTCCAACGACCCCACCCAGGCCTCGGAAGCCCTGGACCAGATCGACAAGGAACTCAAGGACCTCGGCGACACCACGGACAACGCCGACCTGAACAAGGCCGTCGACGACCTCCAGGCAGGCGTCACCAACGTCCGCGGCTCCATCGAGAAGGGCGACGCGACCCCCGACATCACCCCGGTCACCGACGCCGCCACCGAGATCGGCAAGGTCTGCGCCCCGTGACCGTGCGGCGATAATCGACGCATGACGCGCCTGATCCTCGCCACCCGCAACGCCGGGAAAATCACCGAACTCCACGCGATCCTCGCCGACGCGGGCCTGACGTACGACCTCGTCGGCGCGGACGCGTACCCCGACATCCCCGACGTCAAGGAAACCGGCGTCACCTTCGCCGAGAACGCCCTCCTCAAGGCCCACGCCCTGGCCCGGGCCACCGGCCACCCGGCGATCGCCGACGACAGCGGCCTCTGCGTCGACGTGCTCGGCGGGGCCCCCGGCATCTTCTCGGCCCGCTGGTCCGGCGCCCACGGCAACGACAAGGCCAACCTGGACCTGCTCCTCGCCCAGCTCGGCGACATCTCCGACCCCCACCGCGGGGCCTACTTCACCTGCGCCGCGGCCCTGGCCCTCCCCGACGGCACGGAACGCGTGGTCGAGGGCCGTCTCGAAGGCACCCTGCGCCACACCCCGGCCGGCGCGTACGGCTTCGGCTACGACCCGATCCTCCAGCCGGAGGGTGAGACCCGGACCTGCGCGGAGCTGACCCCGGCGGAGAAGAACGCGATCAGCCACCGTGGCAAGGCATTCCGGGCGCTGGTACCGGTGGTGCGGGAGCTGGTGGGCTGAGTCTCCAGATGCAGAACGGCCTGCGCATCGATTTCTTCGATGCGCAGGCCGTTCGTGGTGCGGCGGAAGGGATTCGAACCCTCAAGCCGTTTCACGGGCCACAGATCCTAAGTCTGCTGTGTCGCCATTGCACCACCGCCGCTAGCCGCCTGTCATCGTACCGGGCGGGCTGTCGAGGTGGTAAGTGAGTCTTGAGGGTGTGCTGGTCGGCGTGTCCCCCTCGGCACCACGTGCTGGTGATGGCGTGGCAGTTCGGGCACAGGAGCCGAAGGTTCTCAGCCCGGTCATCGCTCCAGCCGCCGTTGATGCCGTACGCCTTGATGCGCCGGCTGATGCTGGTGCGGTGGTCCCCCACCGCATCGAGGCCGAGGCGGTGAAGCACCTCGCACGGAGCAACGAACCGGTAATCGGGTGGTCACGTCCGGAACGCGGCGGGACAGGGAAGGGCCCGTACCGCTTCGGGGGAAAGCGGTACGGGCCCTGGTGCGGGGTGGGTCAGAACTTCGGGTCCGGGCTCTGGGCCTGGACCAGTTCCGCCGCTTCCTCTTCCGTCTCCACCGAGGGCGGGGAGCCGGCCAGGGGCTGGTTGGCGGTCTCCTTCATGCAGACCACCGCGATCACGCCGACCAGGGCCGCCGCCATGGCGTAGTACGCCGGCATGAGGTTCGTGCCGCTCCAGCTGATCAGAGCTGTGATCACCAGCGGGGTCGTGCCGCCGAAGAGTGAGGTCGAGAGGTTGTAGCCGACCGACAGGGAGCCGTAGCGGACGTTGGTCGGGAACAGGGCCGGGAGGGCGGCGGACATCGTGGCCTGCATGCAGACCAGGGAGAGACCGAGCATCAGCATGCCGATGACGATCGCCGGGATGCTGCCCTGGCGGATCAGCAGGAAGGCCGGCAGGGACAGGAACAGGAAGCCGAGCATTCCGGCCATCAGCAGCGGCTTGCGGCCGAAGCGGTCGGAGAGCTTGCCGAACCGGTTGATGACCAGCATCAGGAAGACCATGACGGCGATCAGGACGAGCAGGCTCCGGGTCTCGCTGTAGCCGAGTTCGTCGGAGAGGTACGTCGGCATGTACGACAGCAGCATGTAGACGTTGATGTTGTACGCGCCGACCAGGGCGATGCAGAGGATCAGTGTCGGCCAGTACTGGCGGAAGATCTTGGCGAGGTCGCCCTTGGCGGTGGACTCGACGTGGTCGGCGGCCTCCGTGGCATGGGCGGTGCCGCCCTCCAGCTTCTGGAAGGCGGGGGTCTCGTCCAGGCGCAGCCGCAGGTAGAGGCCTACGAGGCCGAGGGGGCCGGCGACGAGGAAGGGGATGCGCCAGCCCCAGGACTCCATCTGGCCGGTGTCCAGGAGGGCGTACAGGAGGGTGACGAGGCCGGCGGCGCCGACGTAGCCGGCCAGGGTGCCGAATTCGAGGAAGCTGCCGAAGAAGCCGCGGCGCTTGTCGGGGGCGTACTCGGCGATGAAGGTGGAGGCGCCGCCGTACTCGCCGCCGGTGGAGAAGCCCTGGAGCATGCGGAACAGGATGAGCAGGGCCGCGGCCCAGATGCCGATGACGTCGTGGGAGGGGATGAGGCCGATCGCGAAGGTGCTGACGGCCATGAGGATCATGGTGAGGGCCAGGACCTTCTTGCGGCCGATCTTGTCGCCCATGGGGCCGAAGAACATGCCGCCGAGCGGGCGGACGAGGAAGGCCACGGCGAAGGTCGCGAACGACGAGAGGAGCTGGGTGGTGTCGTTCCCGGAGGGGAAGAAGACGTGCCCGATGGTGACGGCCAGGTAGGAGTAGATGCCGAAGTCGAACCACTCCATGGCGTTACCGAGTGACGCCGCCTTGACCGCACGCTTGACCGCCTGGTCGTCGGTGACGGTGATGTCGGTCCGACGGAGGCGGGGGTTCTGGCGCTTGCGGATGGCGCGGAAGAGCGCCGGATGGCGTTTGACCGCCTCAGGGTCGGCCGCCTGGTGGGGATCGGAGGCCGCCATGGCCGGTTCCTTTCGTCGAACGGTGTTCCAGGAAAGGCTTCTGCGCGGTCATGGCGGTCGCAAACCGAATCAGTGGTCGATTGCGATCTCGGTCACATCTTTTTCGGCCAGGATCCTCACGAACCGGGTTCAGATGGCGAGGTCCTTGATGATCTTGGCGACGTGGCCGGTCGCCTTGACGTTGTAGAGGGCCTTCTCCACCTTGCCCTCTTCGTCGACCACAAACGTGGAGCGGATCACGCCCGTCACCACTTTGCCGTAGAGCTTCTTCTCGCCGAACGCGCCGTAGGCCTCCAGGATCTCCTTGGAGGGGTCGCCGACCAGGGTGACCTTGAGGTTCTCCTTCTCGCGGAACTTCGCGAGCTTCTCCGGCTTGTCGGGGGACACGCCGATGACGTCGTAGCCGGCGTCGGCGAGGAGGTCCAGGTTGTCGGTGAAGTCGCAGGCCTGCTTGGTGCAGCCGGGGGTAAGGGCTGCGGGGTAGAAGTAGAGGATGACCTTGCGGCCCTTGTGGTCCGCGAGCGAGACCTCGTTGCCGTCGGCGTCCGGAAGGGTGAAGGCGGGGGCGGTGTCGCCGGTCTGGAGTCGCTCGCTCATGTTTCTCCTCGAGTGGCACGCGGGCTGTGTGGCACCGAGCGTAATAGGGGGTGCCGCCGGGTGTGGGGGCGGCCGAGCTGACAGACTGTCGATGAAGGTTTACCCGACGACGACCACGGAGGCGGCGCAGTGTCGGATACCAGGACCCCTGCGCAGATCGAGGCGGACATCATCAGCAGGCGTGCGCAGCTTGCGGTGATGCTGGACGAGATCGGGGTGCGGATGCACCCGAGGACGATGATGGGTGACGCGAAGGCCAGGGTCGCGTCGACGGTGGACCGGACGGCTGGACGGGCGTTCGTCGCGGTCAACCGTTCGGTCTCGGATGTGAAGGCCCAGTTCGTGGCCGAGGACGGTTCGCCGCGGTTGGAGCGGGTGATTCCGGCGGCGCTGGTGGTGGCCGGTGCGGTGGCGTTGCTGACGGTGTCCGCGCGGCGCAAGCGGCGCTGAGGGCGGTCGCGGACGGGCCCTGGGGCGTGTGGAGCGGTCCGGGGCAGGTAGGTTTCGTGGCGTGAGCGACAACGGCATGAGCAACACCGACGACAAGCTGCCGATCCGGATGCTGCACGACCGTGTGCTGGTCCGGTCCGATTCGCCCGAGGGCGAGCGGCGGTCGGGCGGCGGCATCCTGATTCCGGCGACGGCGGCTGTCGGCCGACGTCTGGCGTGGGCCGAGGTGGTCGCGGTCGGCCAGAACGTGCGGACCGTGGAGCCGGGGGACCGGGTGCTGTACGACCCGGAGGACCGTGCCGAGGTCGAGGTGCGGGGGGTGGCGTACGTGCTGATGCGGGAGCGGGATCTGCATGCGGTGGCGGCGGACCGGTTCGAGGGGTCGGTGGATTCGACCGGCTTGTATTTGTAGGCAGGTGTGGGGTGAGCGGGCCTGGTGACTGTTGTCACCAGGCTTTTGGGCTGTTTGTTGCTACGGTGGTGTGATCCCGACGAGACGCGCCGTACCGGGTTTCCGCAAAGACGACGCACCCGTGTTGTTCGTGTGTTTCGTCGTGGAGGTGCCGTCGTGGCGTGGGTTCTGTTGATCGTTGCCGGTCTGCTGGAAGTGGGCTGGTCGATCGGGATGAAGTTCACCGAGGGGTTCACCCGGCTGTGGCCGAGTGTGTTCACCGGTCTGGGGATCGTGGCCAGCATGGTGTTGCTGTCGCAGGCGGCGAAGACGCTGCCGATCGGGACGGCGTACGGCGTGTGGGTGGGGATCGGTGCGGCCGGTGCGGCGGTGCTGGGCATGGTGGTGCTGAACGAGCCGGTGACGGCTGCCCGTATTTTCTTCGTCTGTCTGCTGCTGGTGGCTGTGGTGGGGTTGAAGGCGACGTCGGGGCACTGAGGGTTCAGGGACGGGCGGGGCCGGGGGTGGTGGGTTCGCCTCCGGCGGGTCTCGGTCCGGTGGGTTCTCCGGCGGGCCTTGCTCCGGTGGGCTTTGCGGCGGGTTTCCGTTCGGTGGGTTCTCTCGATGTGTTCTTCCGGTCGGAGGGTTTGCCGGTGGCGGGTTTCCTCGTGTCGGTTTTCCGGCCGCCGGTGGCGCGCGGGGGCGCGTGGGCGGGGTTCCGTGGGGCCGGGGTGTCGCCGGTGGTGTCCGGTGTGCGGGGGCGGGGGCCGTCCCGTTCTTCGCCCGGTCTGCGGGGGCCGGTGGTGTTTCCGGCTTCTTCGACGTCCTCGCCTTCCGTGCTTTCGTCGGGGGCGGGCTCTTCGGGGCCTTCTTCGGCCTCCAGCTGGAAGCCCTGCACCTCGCTGCCTTCCAGGGCGGCCCGGGTGTAGGCAGCCCAGGTCTGGGCGGGGGCGCCGCCGCCGTTCATGCGGGCGAGGCCGAGTGCGCCGTAGAGGGGTTTCTGGACGCCGGTGTCGGGGTCCTGGCCCATGACGGCGATGACGGTGGCGAGGTCGGGGGTGTAGCCGGCGAACCAGGCGGCTTTGTCCTCCTCGGCGGTGCCGGTCTTGCCGGCGGCGGGGCGGCCCGCGGCCTGGGCGGCGGTGCCGGTGCCGCCGTCGACGACGCTGCGCAGGACGGAGGTGGTGGTGTCGGCGGCTTTGCGGCTGATGGCTCTCCGGGTGTTCCTGGTGGGGAGGCCGAGTTCGGTGGCGTTCTTGCTGATCTTGGTGACGAGGGTGTGGGGGCGTTGTCTGCCGTGGTCGGCGAGAGTGGCGTAGGCGGAGGCCATGTCGAGGACGCTGGCGGTGGCGGGGCCGAGTGCGATGGAGGGGGACGCGGTGAGGTCGGGGGTGTCCTGGGGGATGCCGAGGGCGATGGCGGTGTCCTTGACGGCGTCGGGGCCGACGTCCTGGGCCATCTGGGCGTAGACGGCGTTGACGGACTTGTCGGTGGCTTCACGGACGGTGATGGAGCCGTAGTCGACGTCGTCCTCGTTGGCGGGGGCGTAGCCGGTGGATCCGGTGGCGCTCTGGACGGTGCGTTTGTTGTCGCCGTCGTAGCGGGTGTTGGGGGTGATGGTGCGGTTCTTCTGTGTGGTGGACCTGTTGGCGAGGGCGGCGGCGAGGACGAAGGGTTTGAAGGTGGATCCGACCTGGTAGTCGCGGCGGGTCGCGTTGTTGACGTACTGCTTCGTGTAGTCGATGCCGCCGTAGAGGGCGACGACGTGGCCGGTGGTGGGGTCGATGGAGGCGCCGCCCGCGCGGACGTTGCGGTCGGCTTCGCGTTCGTCGCTGGTCTTGGACAGGACGTTGTCCTCGACGGCTTTGACGAGGGCGTCCTGTTTTTTCTTCTGGAGGGTGGTGGTGATGCGGTAGCCGCCGGTGGAGAGGGTGTCCTCGTCGATGATCTTGTTGTGGGTGAGGTGGTCCTCGACGGCTTGGACGATGTAGCCGCGCTGGCCGGAGAGTGCGGTGGCGGGCTTGGCTTCGCCGGGGACGGGGAAGGTCATGTCGTCGCGGTCGGCGGGGGTGAGCCAGTCGTGTTCGACCATGCCGTCGAGTACGTATTCCCAGCGGGCGTGCACGGCCTTCCTGTTCTCGGGGTGGGCGATGACGTCGTAGGAGCTGGGGGCGTTGAGGAGGGAGGCGAGGTAGGCGCCTTCGCCGGTGTCGAGGTCTTCGACGTCCTTGCTGTAGTAGGCGTGGGAGGCGGCCTGGATGCCGTAGGCGTTGCGGCCGAAGTAGCTGGTGTTGAGGTAGCCTTCGAGGATTTCGTCCTTGCTCTGTTCGCGGTCGAGTTTGATGGAGATGAAGAATTCCTTGGCCTTGCGGACGACGGTCTGTTCCTGGCCGAGGTAGTAGTTCTTGACGTACTGCTGGGTGATGGTCGAGCCGCCCTGTCTGCCTTTTCCGGTGAGGGTGTTCCAGCCGGCGCGGAGGGTGGCTTTGATGTCGATGGCGTCCTCGGAGTAGAAGTCGCGGTCCTCGGCGGCGAGCACGGCGTGCTGGATGGTGCGGGGGATGCGGTGGAGGGGGACGTTCTCGCGGTTGATCTCGCCGTCGCGGGCGATGACGGTGCCGTCCTCGTACAGGTAGACGTTGGACTGGGCGGTCGCGCTGGCGTTGGCGGCGGGGATGTCGATGGTCTGGTAGCCGGCGATGAATCCGCCGACGAGGAGCAGTGCGAGGAGGAGTGCGCCGCCGAGGGCCGTGCGCCAGGTGGGGAGGGCGCGGCGCCAGCCGGTGCGCTTGGGCCGCTCGGGGTGTTTTCTGCGCCGCTCGGGGGTTTGTGCGCCGTTCGGGTGCCGGTGGCCGGGGGTCCGGGGTGCGGCCGAGGGGTCTCGGGGGGGCCGGCCCCCGGAGTCCTGCTGACCAGGGTCTCCGCCGTGCTGCGGTGGCTCGTGGCTCATCACTGTGAAGGCTCCTCGACTGCGGATGATTTTCCTATAGTGCACTTTTCGGGCGGCCAAGCTCCGGATCCTCCACGGAAATGGGGTCGCGGCGGCCGGTCGCGGCGGACTAGGGTCGTGCGCTTTGGTGGAAAGGGGGGCGAGGTGCGGCTCTATGCCGTGGTGGCGGCGGGTGGGTTCCGGCGGCATGCCACCTATCGGGTGGCGACGTTCGCGGGGGTGTTCACCAACACCGTCTTCGGTTTCATCCTGGCGTACACCTACACCGCCCTGTGGGACGAGCGGCCGCATCTCGGCGGCTACGACATGTCTCAGGCGCTGACCTATGTGTGGCTGGGCCAGGCGCTGCTGATGACCTGCGCGATGATGGGCGGCGGCTTCGAGGACGAGCTGATGGAGCGGATCCGTACGGGTGACATCGCGGTCGACCTGTACCGGCCCGCCGATCTCCAGCTGTGGTGGCTGGCGGGGGACCTGGGCCGGGCGGCGTTCCATCTGCTGGGGCGCGGGATCGTGCCGATGGTGCTGGGGGCCCTGGCCTTCGACCTGGCGCTGCCCGGTTCGCCCTGGAGGTGGCTCGCCTTCCTGGTGTCCGTGGCGCTCGGTGTCGTGGTGAGTTTCGCGGTGCGTTTCCTGGTGGCGCTCTCGGCGTTCTGGCTGCTGGACGGGGCGGGGGCGATGCAGATCGCCTGGCTGACCGGGCTGTTCTTCTCCGGGATGCTGCTGCCGCTTCCGCTGTTCCCCGGTGTGCTGGGGGAGGTGGCGCGGGTGCTGCCGTGGTCGTCGCTGCTCCAGGTGCCGGCCGATGTGTTCCTCGGCAGGTATCCGGGCCGGGAGCTGCTACGGGCGTACGCCTTCCAGGCCGGCTGGGCGGTCGTACTGCTGCTGGCGGGGCGGTTGCTGCAGTCGGTGGCGACCAGGAGGGTGGTGGTCCAGGGTGGCTGAGGTCCGGGACGGGCGGGTGGTCCGGCAGCGGGAGACCGTGTCCGCCGGGCGGTCACGGCTGGTCGAGGGGGTGCGGGCGTACGGGCTGATCGTGGCGATGTGGCTGCGTTCGACGATGGCGTACCGGGCGTCGTTCGTGATGACGGCCGCCGGGAACTTCCTGGTGACGGGGTTCGACTTCGTCGCGATCATGCTGATGTTCGGGCATGTCGACGCGCTGGGCGGTTTCACCCTGCCGGAGGTCGCGCTGTTGTACGGGACGTCGGCGACCGCGTTCGGGCTGTGCGATCTGGTGCTGGGGTCGATGGACCGGCTGGGACGGCGGGTGCGGGACGGGACGCTCGACACGCTGCTGGTGCGGCCCGTCCCGGTGCTGGCGCAGGTGGCGGCGGACCGGTTCGCGCTGCGCAGGGTGGGGCGGATCACGCAGGGCCTGCTGGTGCTGGGTTATGCGCTGGGGACGCTCGACATCGCGTGGACGCCGCTGAAGGTGGTGATGCTGCCGCTGATGGTGCTGAGCGGTGCGGCCATCTTCGGGGCGGTGTTCGTGGTGGGCGCGGCGTTCCAGTTCTACGCGCAGGACGCGTCGGAGGTGCAGAACGCGTTCACGTACGGGGGGACGACGCTGTTGCAGTACCCGCCGTCGGTCTTCGCGACGGACCTGGTGCGGGGGGTGACGTTCGTGGTGCCGCTGGCGTTCGTGAGCTGGCTGCCGGCCCTGTACGTGCTGGGCCGTGACTATCCGGTCGGTCTGCCCGGGTGGGTGGCGTTCCTGCCGCCGGTGGTGGCCGCGGGGTGCTGGGTGCTCGCGGGCCTGGCGTGGCGGGCGGGACTGCGGGCGTACCGCAGTACGGGAAGCTGAGGAGTGGGCGTGGACGACAGGGACTTCATCGAGCTCGACGGTGTCGAGAAGGTCTTCGACGTGCGCCGCAGAACGGGCTTCCTGCGCCGTGAGCGGCGTGAGGTGCGGGCGGTGGACGGCATCAGTTTCCGGGTGCCGCGCGGTGAGATGGTCGGTTACATCGGCCCGAACGGGGCGGGCAAGTCGACGACGATCAAGATGCTGACGGGCATCCTCACACCGAGCGGCGGGCGGCTGCGGGTCGCGGGCATCGACCCTGCCAAGGAGCGTACGAAGCTGGCGCACCGGATCGGGGTGGTGTTCGGGCAGCGTACGACGCTGTGGTGGGACCTGCCGTTGCGTGACTCGTACCGGCTGATGCACCGGATGTACCGGATCCCGGACAGCCGCTACCGGGAGAATCTGGACCGCTGCGTCGAACTCCTCGATCTGGGGGCGTTGTTGGAGGTGCCGGTGCGTCAGCTGTCGTTGGGGCAGCGGATGCGGGGGGACATCGCGGCGGCGCTGCTGCACGATCCGGAGGTGCTCTATCTGGACGAGCCGACGATCGGGCTCGATGTGACCTCCAAGGCCAAGGTGCGGGGCTTCCTGCGGGACCTGAACGCGGAGCGGTCCACGACGGTGCTGCTGACCACCCATGACCTGACCGACATCGAGCAGCTGTGCGAGCGGGTGATGGTGATCGACCACGGCCGTCTGGTGTACGACGGTGCGCCGGCCGGGCTGCACGAGGTGGGCGGGAGCGAGCGCATGCTGGTCGTGGACCTGGAGCGGGAGCTGCCGCCGATCGAGCTGGGGCCGGAGTCCCCGGCGCGGGTGGTGAAGGTGGAGGGGCCCCGGCAGTGGCTGGCGTTCCCGGCGGCGGCGTCGGCCGCGCCGCTGGTGGCGCGTATCGCGGAGGGCTATCCGCTGGTCGATCTGTCGGTGCGGGAACCGGACATCGAAAGCGTGATCGCGAAGATGTACGTGTCGGGTTCCGCGCTCTAGGACCGTCCCGCGATCGCTCTATAGGGTGCGCGGTATGACAAGTGAAAACCCGGACATGCGTGCCTCCGACGCGGAACGTGAGCGGGTCGCCGAGGCCCTGCGGGAGGCCGTGGCCGAGGGCCGGCTGGAGATGGACGAGTTCGAGCAGCGGCTCGATGCGACGTACAAGGCGCGTACGCACGGCGAGTTGGTGCCGCTCGTCAGCGATCTCCCGGTGCCGGGTGCGGCTGTGGCGCCGGTGGCGGGCCTCGCGCCTTCGGCGCGCGGGGCGGCCTCGCCGGTGGACTGGTCACGGCGGATCGGTGGCCCCGCGACCTCGACGGGGGCGTTCGCCTTCTGGGGCGGGTTCGGCCGCAAGGGGCGCTGGACGGTGGGGCGGGTGTTCACCGCGTTCGCGATGTGGGGCGGCGGCGACATCGATCTGCGCGAGGCGGATTTCGAGGACCGCGAGGTCGTGATCCGCTGCTTCACCGTCATGGGCGGGATCCAGGTGAAGGTCCCGCCGAATGTGCACCTGCACGTCAACGGTGTCGGGATCATGGGCGGCTTCGACGAGCGGACGAAGGACGCCGGTGAGCCGGACCCGGACGCCCCGCGGGTGCGGGTGACCGGGTTCGCGCTGATGGGCGGGGTGGGCGTGGACCGCAAATGGAGCAGGGCGCAGCGGCAGCGTCTGAAGGAGGCGGAGCGGCTGCGCCTGCGGGAGCCGGACACGGGGGACGGGCGCAAGGGCCTCGGCTGAGCGGGGCTGTCCGCCGCACGGGGCGAGCTGCTCGCCCGCCGCGCGGGGCGGCTGCCCGGCCGTCCGGGTGCGCCGTCCGTGTGCCGTCCGCGTGCCGTCCGCGTGCGTCGTCCGCGCGTCGTCCGTGTGCTCCGTCAGCGCGCCGTTCGCGTCAGAAGACGTCGGACTTCGGCGTCCCGTCCACCGCACCGAGGTCGATGGCGTGGCCCAGGGCGCGGTAGCCGGCGTCGTTGAAGTGCAGCCGGTCGCCCGAGTCGTACTCGGGCAGGATCCGGTTCGGTGCGTAGGGGTCGCGTACGGCCCGGTCGAAGTCGAGGAACGCGTCGAAGATCCGGCCCGAGCGGATCTCCTCGTTGACCGCCAGGCGCACGCTGTCGCGTTCGGGTGTCCAGGTGCGGTAGCCCTTGAAGGGGGTCAGCGTCGCCCCGACGACCCGCAGCCCCTGGGCGTGTGCGCGCTCGGTGAGGGCCCGGAGCCCGGCCGTGATGCGCCGGGGGTCCGGCTCCTGGGGATACTGCTGCACGTCGTTGATGCCGAGCGCGATGATCACGGTCCTCGCTCCCGCGACGGACAGGACATCGCGCTCGAAGCGGTGGACGCCGCTCGGGCCGCCCACATTCCGCACCCCGTTCTTCGCGAGGGGGCTGTCGAGCAGGAGGCGGTTGCCGGCTATGCCCTGGTTGGCGATCCCGTAGGCGTGCCGGAGCCGGTCGGAGAGGACGTCCGGCCAGCGGCTGTCGGCGTCGGTGGTGGAGCCGCTGCCCGCCGTGAGGGAGTCGCCGATCACGACGATCGCACCGGGCGACGTCGTGTTGCGGACGTCGACGGCCGTCAGGTAGCGCCACCGGGTGGTGCTCCAGGTGCCGTCGTCGTCGGCCAGGTAGGACGTCTGATGGGTGTTGGGGTGCTGGGTGACGGGCCCGGCGGCGTACGGGGTGCGGAGTGTGACTTCCAGGTCGGCGTCGGGGGCGACGGGCACGGCCACGGGGTCGCTGACGACCTGCCGGCCCGCCGCGACGGTGACGGTGGGCAGTCCGCCGAAGGTCACCGGGCGGGTGTTGACGGCCGCCTGGTCGATGACGAGCGGGACGGTGCCGAAGAGGTTGGACAGGGTGATGCGGGCGGCGTCACCGCCGACACTGGTGTGCACGATGTTGCGGATGGTGCGGCCGGGGTAGCCCTGTCCGGTATGCGGTTCCGCGCTGACGGGGGCTCCGGTCCAGGTGGCGACCCAGCTACCGGTGGAGGTGGCCGGTGCGGCGGGATCGCGGGCCGCCGCGTGGGCCCCGGCCCCGCTGAGCGGTGCCCGTCGCTCCTCGGTGACGAGCGACGTACCGAACGCCACGGCGGCGGCGAGTGCGGCGGTGCCTGCGACGAGGGTGGTGAGCAGGGCATACCCCTGGCGCCTGGGCATCTGCGGTGATTCTCCTTGCGGTGTTCCGCCCGGTGTTCGGGCTGCTCCCATGATGCGACAGGCCCTGGGGAACTCGACGTGCGGCCCAGGAGTAGGTGAGGTAGGGACAATGCGTACGGCACGGCGTGACGCGTACGCGGACGGGTGGAGCGGATGGAACAGGACGCGGGACAGGGAACGGCATCCGGACCGGAGGACCACGGCTCCGGACGGCCCGGCGCCGCGCCGCCGGGCGCCGGCGGGACGGCGCCCTCCGGGGGGCCCGGTGAGCTCAAGGGACCCGGTGAGCCCGGGGGGCCCGGTGAGCTCAAGGGACCCGGTGAGCCCGGAGTGCCCGGTGAGCCCAAGGGGCCCGGTCGGCGGCCGGGGACGGTGGCGGGTGGCTTCGCGTACACCGCCGCCGATGAGGAGAAGCGGCGCGGAGTGCGCCGGATGAAGACCACCGCCACGGGTCTGCTCCTGCTCGTCGCGCTCGTGTACGTCCTCGCCACCTGGGCGGAGCGATCGGGTGTGAGCGGCTGGCCGGGCTACGTCGCAGCGGCTGCCGAGGCGGGGATGGTCGGGGCGCTGGCGGACTGGTTCGCCGTCACGGCGCTCTTCCGGCGTCCGCTCGGTCTTCCCATCCCCCACACCGCCATCATTCCCACCAAGAAGGACCAGTTGGGGGAGTCACTCGGTTCCTTCGTCGGGGAGAATTTTCTCTCCGGAGACGTCGTCCGTGACCGCATCCACGCCCTGGGGATCGGTTCGCGGCTCGGCGCCTGGCTCGCGGACCCGGAACACGCGGACCGGGTCACCGCCGAACTGGCCACCGCGCTGCGTGGTGCGCTGACCGTGCTGCGGGACTCCGATGTGCAGGCGGTCGTCGGGGAGGCGATCACCCGGCGGGCGAACGCGGTGGAAGTCGGCCCGGGGATGGGCAAGATGCTGGAGAAGATCGTCTCGGACGGTGGCCACCGCAGGGTTGTCGACCTCGTCTGCGTACGGGCGCACGACTGGCTGGTCCTGCACGGTGACTCCGTGATGGACGCGGTGCAGGGCGGGGCGCCCGGCTGGACCCCGAGGTTCGTCGACAAGCGGGTGGGGGAGCGGGTCTACAAGGAGCTGCTGCGCTTCGTCACGGAGATGCGTGACATGCCGGGCCATCCGGCACGCGACTCGATCGACACGTTCCTGACGGACTTCGCCGCCGACCTCCAGACGGACACGGACACCCGGGCCCGGGTGGAGCGGCTGAAGTCGGAGATCCTGGGCCGCGGTGAGGTCCAGGACGTCATCGCCTCCGCCTGGTCCTCCGTCCGTACGATGATCCTCGCGGCGGCCGAGGACGAGCGGAGCGAGCTGCGGCTGCGGGCCCGAGCCTCGCTGATGTCCCTGGGCGCCAGGCTGTCCACGGACGAGCGGCTCCAGGCCAAGCTGGAGGGCTGGCTGGAGGACGCGGCGGCCTATGTCGTCACGACGTACCGCGAGGAGATCACCTCACTGATCAGCGACACGGTGGCCGGCTGGGACGCGGACCAGACGTCGAAGAAGATCGAGGCGCACATCGGCCGCGACCTGCAGTTCATCCGGATCAACGGCACCGTGGTCGGTGCCCTGGCCGGCCTGGCGATCCATTCGGTCTCCCACGCGCTGGGGGGCTGACCGGAGGTGTTCCCGTACGCCAGGACGGGCACGCCCCGGGTCACGCGGGGAGCCGCCGCTGCCCGGTACGCACCCCGCAGCCCGTCTTCAGCCCCAGGGGCCGGACCGGCCGGACGCGGCACCGTGCCGCCGGGCGCGATGCCGTGTGCGGCGGCATGTGCCTGTCCCGGCGGGGCGCGCCGTCATCCGGTGGTGCGCCGCCTTCTGGTGGTGCGTGCTGTCAGCGGCCGGCCTTCGC
>NZ_DATMVN010000775.1:0-5839 GCF_035563135.1 Streptomyces sp. | reverse complement strand
GCGCCGCGCGCTGTCCGCGCAGCCAGTCGGCCCACCACGGATCGCGCAGCATGTCCCCGTGCTGCTCGGTGAACCTGCCGAGGCAGCGGGCCGTGAGCAGCGCGGCCAGCTGCTGGGACAGGGCGCCGGGGACGACCGCGGGGTCGACGAGGAGTCCGGCGGCCCGCCGGGGCCGCTCCACCAGCGAGCGGCGTACCAGCGAGGGCGCGAACACGGCCGGGCAGGCCGGGGAGCCCAGGCCGATGGCGTCACCGCGCCGGAGCATCCCCCGGGCCACCGACGCCCCCGTCACCTGGATGCGGTCGGGCGGGGTGATCCCCGCCATCTGGTAGACACGGCTCACCAGGACCTCCGCCTGGGGCCCTGCCTCCGAGACCCAGTTCTCCTCACGCAGATCGGCGAGGGAGACCGTGGCACGGCCTGCGAGCGGGTGCCCGAGGGGCAGCGTCACCCAGAGCGGGTCGTCCAGGACGTCGTACGCGCGCACGGTGCGGTCCACCGCGTGCGAGAGGTTGTCCAGGCCCCAGGTGTGCGCGGCGTCCACCCGGTAGCCGGCGAGCTGCCGGAGCACCTGCCGGGGTGTGTCATGGCTGACCGAGAGGAGGATGCCCAGCGTGTCCGCCGCGTCCTCGACCAGGTCCTCCATCAGCGGTTCGGCGGTGGCGATCTCCAGGATGCGCGGCGCGTTCAGCGCCTCGGTGCCACGCCCGTAGATCTCGGTCTGCACGGCCTGGTCGACCTGGCGGAAGAACCTCCGTCCTGCGTTCAGCACCCGGGCGCCCTCCGGGCTCAGCCGGGCGGTCCGGGCACAGCGCAACGTCAGGCACAGCCCCGTGGCCTGGTCCAGCCGGTCGAGCCTGCGCTGGGCGGCTGCCGTTCTCAGTCCCGCCCTGCGGGCGGCTTCGGCGAGGTCACCGCACTGTCCGATCGCGTCCAGCAACCGCAGATCCGGACGCGAGAAAGGCAGCCGCGTCGGCCGGTCGGAAACGGAGGGCACGTGTATCGCAGAAGGCACGGACGGCTTCCTTACGGTTATGGATGACGCCTCTTCTTCACCTGTGACGGCCTGTTGCGGCTCACGTTAGGCAGGCGTTCTCTTCTCTCGCTCCTCTCACCGCAAGCACCGGGACAGCAGCGGGCGGGCACCGCGCAGTGCGGTACCCGCCGTGCTGTGGACGTGTTTCCTCAGGCCTGGTCGGTGGGACGGATGAAGATCTCGTTGACCGTGGCGTGCGGAGGGGCGGTGACGGCGTACAGGACGGCGCCGGCGATGTCCTCGCTCTGCAACTGGCGTATCTTCGCGACCCGTTCCGTGATCGCCGCCTTGGAGGGGGCGTGGGTGATGTGGTCGCGCAGCTCGGTCTCCACGGTGCCCGGCTCGATGACCACCACGCGTACCCCACGCTCGGTGACCTCTTGGCGCAGCCCCTCGCTGAAGCCGTTGACGGCGAACTTGCTGGCGTTGTAGACGGCGCTGCCGCGCCCGACGACGCGGGCGGCGATGGAGGAGATCTGGACGACGGTGCCCTGGTTCCTGATCAGTTCCGGGAGGGCCGCGTGGGTCATGTACATCAGACCCATGACGTTGGTGTCCATCATCCGGGTCCAGTCGGTGGTGTCGGCGTTCTCCACCGGCCCCAGCAGCATCAGCCCGGCGTTGTTCACCAGGATGTCGAGCCGGCCGAGGGTGTCGACGGTGGAGCGCACGGCGGCGGCCACGGCCTGCTCGTCGGTGACGTCCAGGTCGAGCACCTGGACTGCGGCGCCCTTCGCCTCCAGCTCGCCGCGCAGTGCTTCGAGGCGGTCGACGCGGCGTGCGGCGAGGGCGACCGAGGCTCCGGCCGCGGCAAGGGCGCGTGCGGTGGCTTGGCCGATTCCTGAGCTGGCTCCGGTGACGAGTGCGACTTTTCCCTGTAGCGATGAACTCATGAGGTCCTCGTTCTCGGGGGTGGTGAACCGGGCGGTGGGCCGGACGGGGATCCGGCCGAAAAACGTCCAACGGTGCGGCGCGCCGACCGTATCAGCCGGGTGGAGGCCCGGTGAACGACCCTCGGTGGCCCCTGTTATGTGCGTTCGTGGCTGGTTATGCGGGTCGGGCCGCCCCGTAGGGGAGGTCACGGGCCGGACGGTGAGGATGGGGCCGCTACTTCACGTCGGCATGCCCGTGCAGCGATAGGTGGGACCCCATGACGCAGGACGCAGCATCCCCGGACACGACAGCCGCGCCGTCCTACCCGATGGAGCGCGTCTCCCCGATCGATCCGCCGCCACCGCTCGCCCTGCTGAGGTCCGGCCCCGCCGCGAGCCGCATCACGATGTGGGACGGCAGCCAGGTGTGGCTGGTGACCGCGCATCCGCACGTGCGCGCGGTGCTCGCGGACCGCAGGTTCACCGCGGTGACCAGCGCCCCCGGCTTCCCGATGATGACGACCACGTCCGTCCTGGTGCGGGACAAGCCTCACACCGCTTCCTTCATCCGCATGGACGACCCGGACCACTCCCGGCTGCGGTCCATGCTCACCCGCGACTTCCTGCACGGCAGGGCCGAGGCGATGCGCCCGGTGCTGCGCGGGCACCTGGACGAGATGCTGGGCGAGCTGGTCAAGGGCGAGCGCCCGGTGGACCTCGTGCGCGGGCTGACGATCCCGGTCCCGTCCCGGGTGATCGCGCTGCTCTTCGGTGTCTCCGACGAGCAGCGCGAGCTGATCGAGAACCGGGCGGGGATCCTCATCGACCGCGGCTACCGCCCCGAGCAGGTCGCCGCGGCCCGCGACGAGCTGGACGGCCTGCTGCGCGACGTGGTCGAGGAGCGCATGCGGATGCCCGAGCCGGGCGACGACCTGGTGAGCCGGCTGGTCGTCGACCAGGTGCGCAAGGGCAATCTGACGGTCGAGGAGATGGTCCCGATGTGCCGGCTGCTGCTGGTCGCCGGGCACGGTACGACGACCAGTCAGGCCAGTCTCAGCCTGCTGAGCCTGGTCACCGACCAGGGCCTGGCCGACTCGCTGGCCAAGGACCCGGAACTGCTGCCCAAGGCGGTCGAGGAGTTGCTGCGCTACCACTCCATCGTGCAGAACGGGCTGGCCCGTGCTGCGCTGGAGGACGTGGAGCTGGGGGACGTGACGATCCGGGCCGGCGAGGGCGTGGTCGTGTCACTGTCGGCGGGCAACCGCGACGAGGCGGTCTTCCCATCCCCGGACACGCTGGACCCGCACCGGGACGCCCGGCGTCATCTGGCGTTCGGTCACGGTATCCACCAGTGCCTGGGCCAGTGGCTGGCCAAGGTGGAACTGGAGGAGATGCTGGCCGCCGTGCTGCGGTGGATGCCCGGTGCCCGGCTCGCCGTTCCCTTCGCCGAGCTGGACTTCCGGCACGAGGTGTCCAGCTACGGGCTCGGCGCCCTGCCGGTGACCTGGTGAGCGGCGGACGGCTGACCGTGGCCGTGGACACGGACGCCTGTTGCGCGATGGGGCGGTGCGCGGCGACGGAGCCGCGGGTCTTCGACCAGGATCCGGACAACGGCACCGTTGTCCTCCTCCTGCCCGAGCCACCGCCCGAACTGCACGAGACGGTACGGCTGTGCGCCGAGCTCTGCCCGTGCGCGGCCATATCCGTCACCGAGGACTGACACCACCGGTCGGCAACGGCCGTCGAGGAGCGATGATGATCGATCTGCCCGGTTCCGACGCCTCCGTCCGCCCGGACGCGCAGGCCGAGCTCGACGGGGACAGCAGTCCCCTCGGGCAGCGCACCCGCTGGGCGGTGGAACTGCTCACCGCCCCGCAAGCCCCTCGGGACGAGGACGTGTCCGAGGAGTTCGTCCCCGTCTTCCTCGCCCGGCACCCGGAGGGTTTCGCGGCGACGCTCGAACAGTGGCGTGGCCTGGGCCCGTTCACCGTCGCCGACTACCAGCCGGTGGCCCACAAGTCGTGGGTGACCCTGGAAGGCCCGGCGGGGGTCCGCTCCACTCTGTCGCTGACACTCGACTCCACCGGGCTGATCCGGGTACTGCACCTGGGTCCGGAGGTGGTGACGCCGCCGGTGCGCGCGTGGGACGACCTGGCGCGGGCCCTGGAGCAGCCGGGGGTGACCTGGTCGGCGCTGGTGACCCGGGTGGACGGCGGGGTGACCGAGACGCTGTACGCCAAGGACGCCGACCGGCCGATGCCCAACGGCTCCTCGTACAAGCTGTATCTGATGCGGGCGCTGGCCGAGGCGGTGGCCGCCGGCACCGTGCGGTGGGACGACGAGGTGACGATCACCCCGGCCCTGCGCAGCCTGCCCACCGGTGACATGCAGGAACTGCCGGACGACACCAGGGTGCCGGTGCGCGAGACCGCGTACAAGATGATCGCGATGAGCGACAACACCGCCGCCGATCTGATCCAGGACCTGCTGGGCCGGGACGCGGTGGAACGGGCCGTGGTGGACGGCGGTCACAGCGATCCGACGCTTCTGCGCCCCTTCCTGACGAGCCATGAGGTGTTCGAGATCGGCTGGGGCGCCCCGGAGCTGCGGGACGAGTGGGTCGCCGCGGACGAGGCGGGCCGCAGGCGTCTGCTGGAGCGGATCGCCGGCCCGATGACCGTGCGCGGCTCCGATCTCGGTCCGACCGTGCACCGGCTGGGTCTGGACTGGCACATGAGCGCCTGGGACGTGGCACGCGTCCTGGGCGCCCTGGTGGAGGACGGGGTACGGGACACGAGCGGGGTCGTGGACGCCGTGCTGACGGCTTACCCGGGGGTGCCGGTCGACTCGGCCCGCTGGCCCCGCGCGGTGTTCAAGGGGGGTTCGTGCCCTGGGGTGATGATGTTCTGCTGGCTGCTGGAGGACCCTGACGGCGTCCGGTACACGCTGGTGCTCCAGCAGTGCGCCGACGATCAGAAGCTCATCGGGGACGGGCAGTTCCTGCGCGGTATGGGTGGCCGGGTCATCGAGTCAGGTCTGCTCTCCGGTACCTCCCGGTGACCGCCCGGGACCGGTCTCTGGCCGTGCTGGTGGCGGTGCTGTGGGGATTGAACTTCCTCGCGGTACGGGTCGGGCTCGACCACTTCCCGCCCTTCTTCCTGGCGGCGCTGCGCTATCTGGTGCTGGCCGTGCCGGTGGTGCTGTTCGTGCCCCGCCCGGGTGTGCCTCTGCGGTGGCTGCTGGGGTACGGACTGGGTTTCGGCGTCGCCCAGTTCGGGCTGTTGTTCCTCGCCATCGAGCAGGGCATGCCGTCGGGCCTGGCGTCGGTGGTGGTGCAGGCGTCGGCGCCGTTCACCGTGCTGCTGGGGGCGCTGCTGCTGCGTGAGCGGGTCACCGGGCGGCAGCTCGCCGGTATCGGACTGGCGGTGCTGGGGATGGCCGTGATCGCGGTGGACCGGGCACGGACGGCGCCGTTGCTGCCGTTGGTGCTGACGGTGCTGGCGGCGCTCGGCTGGGCGGTCGGCAACCTGGCGAGCCGGCAGGCCAAGCCGCAGTACCCCTTGCGCTTCGCGCTGTGGATGGCGGTGGTCCCGCCCCTGCCGCTGCTGGCCCTGTCGGCGGTGATGGAGGGGCCGGCCACGGGGTGGCGGGCCCTGGGGTCGGCGTTCGGCCCCGACGGCTGGCCGGGCCTCGTCGCACTGGTCTACATCGCGGTACTGGGCAGCGTCGTGGGCTCCGGGATCTGGACGGCGCTGCTCAAGCGCTACCCGGCCGGCGTGGTGGCGCCGTTCTCGATGCTGGTGCCGGTGGTGGGCATGGCGGGCGCCTGGCTGGCGCTGGACGAGCGGCCCACCGGGTGGGCGGTGGCCGGCGGGGTCGCCGTGGTCTCCGGCGTGCTGCTCGGCACGGGCTGGCTGCCGCGCTTCCTGCG
>NZ_DATMVN010000774.1:0-2707 GCF_035563135.1 Streptomyces sp. | reverse complement strand
CGCCCCGACCTGGTGTACGGCGCCCGTGGATCCGCCACCCCGCTCAAGCTCCGCGTCGACGGTGAACTGGTCGACGCCCCGGCCTCCCCGGCCCCCTCGCCCGCCCCCGCGGCCACCCGCTCGGCCCGCACGGTCTGGGCCACCGGACTGGCCGCCGCGCTCGTCCTCGCGGGTGTCGTCTCCTTCTACGCCTCCGCGAACCCCGACGGCCTGGAGAAGGTCGCCGCGGACAAGGGCATCGACGAGAAGGTCCAGGAACACGACGCGGCCGGATCCCCGCTCGCCGACTACGGCGTCAAGGACATCAGCGACGCCCGCCTCTCCGGAGGCCTCGCCGGGGTGATCGGCGTCGGTGCCACCGTCGTCGTCGGCAGCGGTGTGTTCTGGGCCGTGCGCCGGCGCCGTACGCCGCAGGAACCCGCCTCCCGCACCACCGGGTCCGTCTGATGGGTTCCGGGCACGCCCACAGGCTCTACCGGCACGGGCACTCGCCCGTCCACGCCCTGCCCCCGCACTGCAAGCTCGCCGCCGTCCTCTGCTTCGTCGTGGTCGTCGTCTCGACCCCCCGTGAGGCCGTCTGGGCCTTCGCGCTGTACGCGCTGCTGATCGCCGCCGTCGCCGCGGTGGCCCGCATCCCGCCCGGGTTCCTGCTGAAGCGGCTGGCCATCGAGGTGCCGTTCGTCGCGTTCGCGGTGCTCATGCCGTTCGTGGTGCCCGGCGAGCAGGCCGAACTGCTCGGTGTCCCCGTCAGCGTCCCCGGCCTCTGGGGCGCCTGGAACGTCCTCGCGAAGGGCACCCTCGGCGTGGCCGCCTCGGTGATCCTCGCCTCGACCACCGAGCTGCGCGCGCTGCTGCTCGGCCTCCAGCGGCTCAAGCTGCCGCCCCTGCTCGTCCAGATCGCGGCCTTCATGATCCGCTACGGCGACGTCGTCACCGACGAGCTGCGCCGGATGTCCGTCGCCCGCCGCTCGCGCGGCTTCGAAGCACGGGGCGTGCGGCACTGGGGCGTCCTCGCCAGGACGGCGGGCGCCCTCTTCATCCGGTCCTACGAACGCGGCGAACGCGTCCACCTCGCGATGGTCAGCCGCGGCTACACCGGAACCATGCCGGTGACCGACGAGGTGACCGCCTCCCGCGCCCAGTGGGCGCACGCCGCGGCGCTCCCCGCCCTCGCTCTCGTCGTATGCCTGCTGGGATGGACCCTGTGAACCTGCACCCCGCCCCCGTGCCGTCCCTGGAGGTCAGCGGCCTCGCCTACGCCTACCCCGACGGCCACCAGGCGCTCTTCGGCGTCGACCTGACCGTCGCGCGCGGCGAACGCGTGGCGCTTCTCGGCCCCAACGGCGCGGGCAAGACCACCCTCGTCCTCCACCTCAACGGCATCCTCGACGCGGGCGCCGGCACCGTCCGGGTCGCCGGGCTGCCCGTGGAGAAGCGGCACCTCGCCGAGATCCGCCGCCGCGTCGGCATCGTCTTCCAGGACCCCGACGACCAGCTCTTCATGCCGACCGTCCGCGAGGACGTCGCCTTCGGGCCCGCCACGGCGGGCCTGCGCGGCCCCGAACTGGAGGAGCGGGTCATGACCGCGCTCCGGCGGGTCGGCATGGAGGAGTACGCGGCACGGCCCCCGCACCACCTCTCCTTCGGCCAGCGCCGCCGGGTCGCCGTCGCCACCGTCCTCGCCATGGAGCCGGAGATCCTCGTCCTGGACGAGCCCTCCTCCAACCTGGACCCGGCCTCCCGCCGCGAACTCGCCGACATCCTGCGCTCCCTGGACGTCACCGTGCTGATGGTCACCCACGACCTGCCGTACGCCCTCGAACTCTGCCCGCGCGCCGTCATCCTCAGCGAGGGGGTGATCGCCGCCGACGACCGCACGCAGGACCTGCTCTGCGACGACGCACTCATGCGCGGGCACCGGCTGGAGCTGCCCTTCGGCTTCGATCCGCGTTCCGTGTCCGTCCCGCGTCCGTGAACGGACGGTGCCCCGCCAGCCGTTCCGCCCGCGGCGCGATGCACCATGGGGGGATGAGCGGGAACGCGGGAGCAGGCGTGGACGTACGGGGCACGGTGACACCGGGATTCGAGGCGGTGCGGGACGCCTTCGTCCGTAACTTCGAACAGCGCGGGGAACGGGGAGCGGCCGTGGCCCTCTACCACCACGGCCGCAAGGTCGTGGACCTGTGGGCCGGCACGAGAGACGTCGACGGCACCGAACCCTGGGCCGTGGACACCGTGCAGATCGTCCGCTCGGCCGGAAAGGGCGTCGCCGCCGCCGTACCGCTGCTGCTGCACCAGCGCGGGCAGGTGGACCTCGACGCCCCCGTCGGCACGTACTGGCCGGAGTTCAAGGCGAACGGCAAGGAGCGCGTCCTCGTACGCCATCTCCTCGCCCACCGCGCCGGGCTGGCCGCCCTCGACACGGCACTGACGCCCGAGGAGGCCGCCGACGGGGTGTCGGGGCCGGGGGCCGTCGCCGCCCAGCGGCCCCAGTGGGAGCCCGGCACCGACCACGGGTACCACGCCCAGACCTACAGCTGGCTCATCGGCGAGCTGGTGCGCAGGGTCACCGGACGGACCATCGGCCGCTGGGTCGCCGAGGAGATCGCCCGCCCGCTCGGCCTGGACTTCTGGTTCGGGCTCCCGGCCGACGAGGCGCACCGGACCGGGCGGATCGGTCCCGTCGAACCCCCGCCGGCCGAAGGCG
>NZ_DATMVN010000773.1:0-6272 GCF_035563135.1 Streptomyces sp. | reverse complement strand
GGAAGGCCGAGGGCGGGCGTGCCCGGAGCCCGGCGCGCCCGCCCGGCCGCTCAGCCTTGAGCACCCAGCGCGTCGGAGACCAGGGCGCGGGCCTCGTCCTGGACCTCGGCCAGGTGTCCGGCCCCCTGGAAGCTTTCCGCGTACACCTTGTAGACGTCCTCCGTGCCGGACGGGCGGGCCGCGAACCACGCGCTGTCGGTGCAGACCTTGAGCCCGCCGATGGCGGCGCCGTTGCCGGGCGCCTCGGTGAGCACGGCGGTGATCCGCTCACCGGCCAGGGTGTCCGCGGTGACCTGCTCCGGGGACAGCCTGGCCAGTACCGCCTTCTGCTCGCGGGTCGCCGGGGCGTCGACCCGCGCATAGGCCGGATCACCGAACCGGGTGGTGAGTTCGCCGTAGTGCTGGGAGGGGGTGGATCCGGTGACTGCCGTGATCTCCGAGGCGAGCAGGGCGAGCAGGATGCCGTCCTTGTCGGTGGTCCACACCGTGCCGTCGTGGCGCAGGAACGACGCCCCGGCCGACTCCTCGCCGCCGAACCCCAGGGTGCCGCCGAACAGCCCGTCGACGAACCACTTGAACCCCACCGGCACCTCCACCAGTTGCCGTCCGAGGTCTGCGGCGACCCGGTCGATCATGGAGGAGGAGACCAGGGTCTTGCCGATACCGGTTCCGGCCGGCCAGCCCTCGCGGTGGGAGAAGAGGTAGCGGATCGCCACGGCCAGATAGTGGTTGGGGTTCATCAGACCGCCGTCGGGCGTGACGATGCCGTGCCGGTCGGCGTCGGCGTCGTTCCCGGTGGCGATGGTGTACGCGTCGCGCCGCTCGATCAGGGAAGCCATGGCGTACGGCGAGGAGCAGTCCATCCGGATCTTCCCGTCCCAGTCCAGCGTCATGAAACGCCAGGTGGGGTCGGCGAGCGGATTGACCACCGTGAGGTCGAGCCGGTGGCGCTCCGCGATCCGCCCCCAGTACGCGACCGAGGCGCCGCCGAGGGGGTCGGCGCCGATCCGGACGCCTGCGTCGCGCACGGCGTCCAGGTCGAGGACGGCCGGGAGATCGTCGACGTACCCGGTCAGGAAGTCGTGCCGCCCGGTGGTGCCGGCGGCGAGCGCCCGGGCGTAGGGGATCCGCCGGACCTCCTTCAGGCCCCCCTCGATCAGGGCGTTGGCCCGGTCCTGGATCCAGGAGGTGGCGTCCGAGCCGGCCGGTCCGCCGTGCGGGGGGTTGTACTTGAACCCGCCGTCGGCGGGCGGGTTGTGCGAGGGCGTGACGACGATGCCGTCGGCGAGGCCGCCCGTGCGCCCCCGGTTGTACGTCAGGATCGCGTGCGAGACGGCCGGGGTGGGGGTGTAGCCGTCATCGCTGTCGATCAGGACGGTGGCGCCGTTGGCGGCCAGCACCTCCACGGCCGTGATCCGGGCGGGTTCGGACAGGGCGTGGGTGTCGGCGCCGAGGAACAGCGGCCCGTCGGTGCCCTGTCGCTGCCGGTAGTCGCAGATCGCCTGGGTGGTGGCGGCGATGTGATCCTCGTTGAACGCCGCCGCGAGCGCCGATCCGCGGTGGCCGGACGTCCCGAAGGCCACCCGCTGGCCGGGCTCGGCCGGGTCGGGGCGGACCGTGTAGTAGGCCGTCACCAGCCGCGCCACGTCCACCAGGTCTCCGGGCTGCGCCGGCTGACCGGCCCGTTCGTGAACCATCGCTTCTCCTCTGTCCTCATCGGCCGCTCGTGGACCGCCACGGGGCGGACGATCATCACGAGCTGTATCCGATACTGCCTCTTCGGCCGCTCTCCTCGGTACACGGCCCGGACGGCAGTACATCGGGCGAGCGGTTGATCACGGGGCCGTTCCGCGGAGGTCGGCCGGTTCGCGTGGAAAGCGTGACGGCCGCCGGCGGGGCCGAAGATGCCGTCCCGGAAGGCCGGCAACCGTGATCCGGGTGCTCAACCCGGCGCGAATTGCTGCGCATTGACAGCAAGCGCATGCGGGGCCGACGGGACACGCGCAGAGCTGTGCAGCACGGCCATCATGATGGCACGGTCCGAGCCGGGGCAGTCACATCCGTCTGACACGCCGCAGAATTCGGGAATCCGGTGACGGCCGGCCCTCCGAAGTCAATACACGTGGGCGAGTGCGCGAGTCATGCGTGTTTTCCCTGGCACGGTCTGTCACAGTGCATTTCGGTTTCACCCACTTGATCTCCGCCGCCATATTCCTTGCCGCCGGTGTTTACCCGAACCGGCTCTTCGGGGGCATGTGAAAGAGAGCCGCGTGTGCTGCACAAGAGTTGCTCCGACGAAGAACGACTGACGGTCCTCCACCTGGTCCAGCCGGTGGAGGGGGGAGTCGCACGGGTCGTGACCGACCTCGTCGCGGCACAGGTCCGGGCAGGACTGCGGACCGTCGTGGCCTGCCCGCCCGACGGGCCGCTGGCGGCCGGAGCGTCCACCGCCGGGGCCCGGGTGTGCGCCTGGCCCGCGGAGCGCGCCCCCGGACCCCGGCTGGGCCGGGAGGTCACCACAGCCGGCCGTCTGATCCGCGCGTGCGCTCCCGACGTGATCCACGCCCACAGCGCCAAGGCCGGGCTGGCCGGGCGCCTGGCCGTGCGCGGCCGGGTTCCGACGGTGTTCCAGCCGCACGCCTGGTCGTTCGAGGCCCTGGAGGGCAGGGCGGCCGGACTTGCCACGGCGTGGGAGCGGTTCGGGGCGCGGTGGAGCGACCGCATCATCTGCGTCAGCGAGTCCGAGCGCCGGACCGGGCAGCACGTGGGAATCGCGGCACACTGGTCGGTGATCCACAACGGCATCGACCTGGGCCGCTTCCAGCCTGTCCGCGGTGACGCCGCCGCTTCCGCCCGTGCCTCGCTTCCGCTGCCCGGCAGGGTCCCTGCCGAGGCCCCGCTCGTCGTGTGCGTCGGCCGTCTGAGCCGGCAGAAGGGCCAGGACGTGCTGCTGCGGGCCTGGCGGACGGCAGCGGTGGGCGGTGCGCGCCTGGTCCTGGTCGGCGACGGGCCGTACAGGGACGAGCTGCGGCGCGCCGCGCCGCCCGGCGTGCTCTTCACGGGGGCCAGCCCTGACGTGCGGCCCTGGGTCCAGGCGGCGGATCTCCTCGTTCTCCCTTCACGGTGGGAGGGGATGGCGCTGGCCCCCCTCGAAGCCATGGCCTGCGGCACCCCCGTCCTGCTGACCGATGTCGACGGGGCCAGGGAGAGCCTGCCGCCCGGGCACCTCCCCCACTGCCTCGTACCGCCGGAGGACCCCGCGGCGCTCGCGGCGGCGCTGTCCGCACTGCTGAGCGACCCGGCGCTGCGGGAGGAACTGGGCCGTACGGCGCTGAGCCGCACCCGGTCGCTCTTCGACGTGACGAGGACCGCGGGAGCGGTCCTGCGCCTCTACGAGGAACTTGTCGGCCAGTCCCGCCCCACGACGAGGAAGCTCACCGAGCGATGACCACGGACAGTGCACCTGCCTCCAGAGCCGCCCGGGCGACTGCCGCACGGCGGGCGGTCCCCGCGATCCGCCCACCGCGCAGCGGCAGGGAGGGCCCTCCGGCCCCACGGACCACCGCAGGTGTCACGCGAGGGCGGACCCCGGTGGCGCTCGTGGCCTCTGACGTGCTCTCGCTCGGGCTGGTCGTGGCACTGGCCGCCCCCGCCCCGTGGCCACCGGCCGCCGTCCTCCTGCAGGCGGCCGCCCAGGTGCTCCTGCACGCCCACCGGGGCCTCTACCGGTCCGGGCTCTCCCCGTCGGCCCTGGCGGAACTACCCGCTCTGGCCGGGCTGGCCGTGGTGCAGTGGTACGTCGTCGCCGAGGCGGTGTCCGCGTACGACCCGCGTCTCGCCGCGGGCTGGGCGGAGCTCGGATGCGCGGCCGGGCTCCAGGCGCTGGTGAGCTGCGGGGGACGCGCCGTCGTCCACCGGGCCCGGCTCTGGTCCGCCGGGCGCAATCCGCAGTCCACCCTGGTGGTCGGTGACGGTCCGGTCGCCGACCGGGTCCTCGCCGTGCTGCAGGAGCACCCGCGGTACGGGATGCGGCCGGTCGGGCGGGTGGTGGGCTCCGGTGCGGATGCGGGCAGGCCGGCGGCGGCGCTGCCCGTCCTCACGTCGGTGCAGGACGCCGGTCGGGCGGTCGTGCAGAACTCCGTGCGGCACGCCGTCTTCACGGTTCCGCCCGAGGCCGCGCCGGACGGGGCGGAACTCTTCGCGCTGTTCGCGCGGCACGGCTGCCGGGTGTGGCTGATCAGCCATCAGGGGACGGTCCCACAGGGGCGGCCCTCGCCCCGGCCGGACCACCTGTGGGGCTTCGCGGCCCACTCCCTGCACACCGGACCGCACCGTCCGGTGGCCCGCCGGGTGAAGCGGGCCATGGACGCCGTCCTGGCCACGGTCGCCCTGGTCGTGGTGTCCCCGGTGATGGCCGCCTGCGCACTCGCCGTGCGCGTGTGCGACGGCCCGGGAGTCATCTTCCGTCAGGAGCGGATCGGCGGGTACGGACGGCCGTTCGTCCTGTTGAAGTTCCGCACACTGCGCCCGGCCGACGCCCACGAGGCGGCCACCCGGTGGAACGTCTCGGCCGACCGGCGCATGAGCCGCGTCGGCAGGGTGCTGCGCAGGACGTCGTTCGATGAGCTGCCGCAGCTGTGGAACGTCGTACGCGGCGACATGAGCCTGGTCGGACCCCGCCCCGAACGTCCTTACTTCGTCCAGCAGTTCAGCCGGAAGCACCCCGGCTACCGGGCCCGGCACCGGATGCCGGTCGGTATCACGGGACTGGCCCAGGTGCACGGCCTGCGCGGTGACACCTCGATCGAGGACCGGGCCCGCTTCGACAACCGGTACATCGAGACCTGGTCGCTGTGGCAGGACATGTGCGTGCTGGCGCGCACGGCCGGTTCGGTGTTCCGGCTCGGAGGCAGCTGACCCGTGACGCTCACCGCAACCACGGCGTCCGCCGCACCGGCCGCACCGGAGAGGGCGCTCCCTCGCCGGTGGGTCCACCGGTGGCCGTTGCTGCCGTTGATCGCGACGGTCCTGCTCGTGGCCGTGCCGTCCGGCGGCGCGGTCACCGGGAGCGTGTCCGGGGTGCCCCCGGCCGATCTGCTCTCGGGTGCGGCCGTCCTCGTCTGCGCGGGCCGTCTGCTGTTCCTGCGGCGGCGTCCGCTCACACCGGCGGCGGCGGTCGTGCTGGGCCTGCCGGTCGTGGGCCTCGCCGTGGCCACGGTCACCGCCGCGGACCCGGTGGCCGCACTGCCGGGATCCGTGCGGTACCTGCAGGTCTTCGTCCTGGTGCCGGCCGCCGTCCTCCTGCTGGTGAGGGACGCACGGGGGTTCCGGGCCGTGGCGGGTGCGCTCGTCCTGCTGGCGGTCGTCCAGGGCGCGACGGGTGTCCATCAGTACGCCACCGGTTCCGGCGCCTCCTACAGGGGGGAGGACATCCGCGCGGTCGGCACGTTCGGCCCCGGCGATGTGATGGGGATGGCCACGGTCGTCGGCTACGGCCTGGTGGCGGCCGCCGCCTGCGCCCTCCGCACTCCCGCCGGCACACCTCGCCGGTTCAGGGCGTGGGCTCCCGTCACCGCCGCGCTGCTGGTCGTCCCGCTCACGCTGTCCTTCAGCCGGGGGGCCTGGATCGCGACGGCGGCCGGGGTCCTCGCCGTGCTCGCGCTGGCCGGGCTCCGGCGGGCCGTCCGCGCGCTGGCGGTGCTGGGCGCGGCCGGGATCGTCCTGGCCGGGGGTCTCGGCGTCGGGTCCGAGATGATCTCGCAGCGCCTGACCAGCATCACCGAGGTGACCAGCGCACCCGACCGGTCGGTCAACGACCGCTACACCATGTGGGCGGCCGCGGCGGCCATGTGGCGCGAGCGGCCCGCGACCGGTGTAGGTCTCAAGGGCTTCCCGGCGCACCGGGACGGGCACGCCTCGATCGGGCTGTCCGCCGGCAGTGACACGGCGGGGGCCGGGCAGGAGTTCCGCAAGCAGCCGCTGCTCTCCCCCCACAACATGTATCTGCTCGTACTCAGCGAGCAGGGACTCATCGGCTTCACGGCGCTGGCGGGTTCCTGGGCGGCGCTCCTGGTGGGCGCGGTGCGCCGGCTGGTGCTCGCACGGGCACGGGGGACCGCGGCCCTCGACTGCGGTCTCGCCGCCGTCGGGCTGATGACCTGGCAGGCGGTCGACTTCCTGTACGCGGACATCGGCGGCCCCTCCACCGTCCTGACCGGGATCGTGCTCGGCCTCGCCGCGTGGTGGGCGCTGGGCGAGCCGGAGGGGGCGAC
>NZ_DATMVN010000772.1:0-7456 GCF_035563135.1 Streptomyces sp. | reverse complement strand
GACCCCCGCCGGAGGTGGCCGCCCGGCGGGACTCGCCCGTCTTCCGGCGGCGCGTCGGCAGCAGCAGGGTCAGGGCCGTGCCGACGACCGCCCAGGCGGAGAGCACCAGCAGGGGACCGGTGACCGCGTTGCCCTTGAAGTACGCGATCGAGCGCGCCACCCAGGTCCCCGCGCCGGGCGGCAGGGCGGGGCCGATCGCCCGCCAGAAGTCCGGCAGCATCGGCAGCGGGAAGGCGCCGCCCGCGCTCGGGTTGCCCGCGATCACGATGAGCAGCACGGCCAGCCCGATGCCGACGACACCGGTGAGCGCCTGAAGGGCGAGCGTGATCATGCCGACCGCGAAGACGGTGAGGGTCCCCAGGCCGGCCAGGGCCCACACGCTGCCCGGGAGCGCGCCGAGGACCGGGCCGATGATGACCGCGCCACCGATCCCGCCCGCGAGGGCGTACAGGGCCATGGCCGCGGTGCGGATCATCGCGCGCTGCCGGCCGGCCGGCTTGGCGCCCGCGCTGATCGCCAGGATCGAGGCGCAGAGGTAGCCGCCGACGCACCAGCCCACGACCAGGTAGAACGACGAGAGGCCGTCGAAGTCGTCCGGGGAGGCGGGGGCCACGTCCACGGTCCGCACCGTGCGCTGCCTGGGTCCCTCCGCCTGCTCGATGATCCTGGTCAGCGAGGTGGCCAGCACGGTACCGCCACCGGAGGCGACGAGCACCGTGTCGGTCGCCCCGGTGGGGCTGACGATCAGGGCGCCGTCGATGTCGCGGTTCTGGATCTGCCGGCGCGCCTCGGCCTCGCCGGAGACCGCGCGCGGATCGAGCGGGCCGCCCGGCAGGCCGTCCAGCTGGGTGACGAGCCGCCCGGACACCTGCTGCGGGGCGACGACCCCGAAGGGCACATCGGTGGGGTCGGGCCTGTGCAGCGCGCCGACGTAGGAGGCGATGAACAGCAGTTGCAGCGCCAGTACGCCGACGACCAGCAGGGCGGCCCGTGCGGTGACGGCGTTCTTCACCTCGTCAGCGAAAGTCATGCCCCCACGGTCCGGGCAGGGCGTTCTTCGCGCAGGCGGGACCGGGCCGAATGGCGGAGGGAGCCCCGCCCTCGATTGACGACCGAAGATTCGAATCGAAGGGTGTGGCGAGCGCGGGACGGACAGGAGAGAGCTCAGGAACCCCTTCCGCGCGGCGTCGGCGCAGGAGCGGCCCCGACGCGGCGCCGGGGCCCGGAGACCGTCCAGCACCTTGCCGAGGAGGTTCATGACACCGGCTCTCACGCGGTGCCGGCGACCGCGGTACCGCTTCGGCCGCCACCGGCCGCGTCGCCCGACGGGCCGTCCGCACCACGTGCACGGCTCGGCCCGCAGCCCGGCCCCGAGCCCCAGGGTCCGGCTTCACCGCCCCGCCGCCGGGGTGCGGCACCGAACAGCGCCTGGAGCAGGCGCTGTTCGGCACCAGGTCCGGTGGGCCCGTGGTGGGGGCCAGGGCAGGGCGTCAGACCTGGACGCCCGGCGTCCCGTCCTCCACGACCACGCTCGCGCGCGTGCTGATCGGTGCGTCCGGCTTCGTCACGAAGGGCAGCACCCGGAAGTCGCTCGTCCACCGCTCCCGGTCCACCGTGACGCGCACGTAACCGCGCCGGCTGTTGAAGAACTTCATGTGCGGGTTCGCCGCCAGGAACGTCTCGCCCTGGGCCGTCATGTCGGCGCCGTCGCCACCGCTCGTGATCGAGGTGCCCACGAACTCCGAGCCGACGGTCGCCGATTCCGGGTCGGCGTAGTCGCGCTTGAGGTCCCACGCGTAGTTCTGGTGCCGGTCGCCCGTGATGACGACGAGGTTGCGCACCCCGCGGGTGCCCGCCTCCGCGAGCAGCCGGTTGCGCTCGGCGACGTAACCGTCCCACGGGTCCGTCCAGACCGTGGTGCCCGGGCCCGGGTCCTGGTCGGTCTGGCCCATCGGGGCCTGGTTCCCGAGGATCTGCCAGCGGGACCGGGAGCGGCTGAAGCCCTTGAGGACCCAGTCCCGCTGCCGGGCCCCGAGCAGGGTGCGGTCCGGGTCGAAGCGGTCGGCGCAGTCCGCGGACGTGCCGTCGCCGCAGGCCTGGTCGTCGCGGTACTGGCGGGTGTCGAGCATCGTGAAGTCGGCGAGCCGGCCGTAGGGGAGCCGTCGGTACATCTGTACGTCGGGGCCGTTCGGCAGCTGTGTGCGGCGCAGCGGCGCGTGCTCGTACAGGGCCCGGAAGGCGGCGGCCCGGCGCTGCAGGAAGGTCTCCGGGTCCTCGTCGTTCTCGGAGGTCTCGTCCGCCCAGTTGTTCTCCACCTCGTGGTCGTCGAACGTCATGATCCACGGGAAGGCGGCGTGCGCCTCGCGCAGCGGCGCCTCGGACTTGTAGAGGCCGTACTGGAGCCGGTAGCGGGCCAGGTCGAGGGTCTCCGTGTGGAACCTGGGATCGGTCGTCACGCCGCGCTTGTTCGTCCTGACGCCGGACTCGTAGAGGTAGTCGCCCAGGTGCACCACCAGGTCCAGGTCCTCCTGCGCCATGTGGTGGTACGCCGTGAAGTGGCCGTCCTGCCAGGCCTGGCAGGAGGCGAAGGCGAACTTCAGCTCGCGCGGGGAGTCCGAGGGGGCCGGGGTGGTGCGCGTGCGCCCCACCGGGGAGACCGCGGAGCCGGCCTTGAAGCGGAACCAGTACGTGCGGTCGGGGGCGAGCCCGTGCACCTCGGGGTGGACCGAGTGCGCCAGCTCGGGGGACGCGACGACGCTGCCGCGGCGCACCACCCGGCGGAAGCGCTCGTCGGCCGCCACCTCGTAGTGGACGCGGACGGGTTTCGCCGGCATGCCGCCGAGGCCGTCCTGTGCGAAGGGGTCGGGAGCCAGGCGCGTCCAGAGCACGACACCGTCCGACGTGGGGTCGCCCGAGGCGACACCCAGGGTGAACGGGTCACCCTTCAGGGCGGGCGCGGCGAACGCCGACTGCGCCTCCCACGCCCCCGTCCCGAGCATCAGCGCGGCGGCTGCCGCCCCGCCGAATCCGAACATCTGCCTGCGGGACACGGAATTCGCGACCACGGGTCCTCCTCGGTTGCGCTGCGTCAACCTCGGACACGCTGCCGGGAATTGATGTCATGCTCACACTCAACGCATGGCCGGGGGCCGAGCGGCATGTGAACAGGGCGGCTGTACGGCGAACGGTTCAGGACACCGCGCGGTAGCGGCGCTCCGGCCGCCCCGTCCCGCCGTACCGCAGGGTCACCTCGGCCCGCCCCGTCTCCGCGAAGTACTCGAGGTAGCGGCGCGCGCTGACCCGCGAGAGAGCACCCGCCTCGGCGCATTCGGAGGCCGACAGTCCGGCCGGGTGGTCGCGCAGGACGCGTTCGACCAGGTCCGCGGTACGGGTCGCGAGGCCCTTGGGGAGTTCGCGGGAGCCCGGAGGACGGGTGCCGAAGATGCGGTCCACGTCCTCCTGGCGGGCTTCCTGACGGGCCTCGTCCAGGGCGTCCAGACGGTTGCGCAGCGAGGCCACGTGCTGCAACTGCTCCTGCAGCGCCGAGCGGTGGAACGGCTTGATCAAGTAGTGCAGGGCACCCGCCCGCAGGGCGGCCCTGACCACACCGGCGTCGCGCGCCGCCGTGATGAAGAGCGCGTCCGCGCTGTGGGCGCCCCCGTCCCGCTCCTCCGCCGCGCGCAGCTCCCGCAGCACCTGGATCCCGTCCATGTCGGGAAGGAAGATGTCGAGCAGCACCAGATCGGGACGCAGCCGACGGGCCGCGCGCAGGGCCTCGGCGCCCGTGTGGGCCACACCGACGACCGTAAAACCGTCCAATGCGGACACATAGCGGCTGTGCAGTTTCGCGACCATGAAGTCGTCGTCCACCACCAGCACTTTCGTCACGCCGACACCGTAGGGCGCGACCACAACGACCACAACGTCCATTGGTTCCGGAACGGCGACAGCTCGTTGACGCGCAGGCAACATGTGGGCCACCTCACACACGTGCGACGTATGGCTCGAAAGGCGGCATCCGGTGCGACTGCGCACTCCACTCGCCCTGTTCGGGGCCGCGCTGCTGGTGGTCGTCGGGCCGCCGCTGCTCTCCACCGGCAGCGGTTCCGGCACCGGCACGCAGATCCCCGGACTGCGCTTCATGGTTCCCAACACACCCGGCGGCGGTTACGACATCACGGCGCGCACCGCGGCGAAGAACGCCGAGGACGCCGGGCTCACCCACGGCATCGAGGTGTTCAACCTGCCAGGCGCGGGCGGCACCGTCGGGGTGACCCGGCTGGCCGCCGAGCACGGCAACGGCAAGCTCGCCATGTCCATGGGGCTGGGTGTCGTGGGCGCCGTACACACCAACAAGTCGCCCACGTCCCTGGCCGACACCACCCCGATCGCCCGGCTCACCGAGGAGCAGGACATCGTCGTCGTCGCCGAGGACTCCCCGTACGAGACGATCGATCAGCTGCTCACCGCCTGGAAGAAGGACCCGGGGAAGATCCCGGTCGGCGGCGGATCCTCACCCGGCGGGCCCGACCACCTGGCGCCGATGCTGATGGCGAAGGCAGCCGGGATCGCCCCCGAGCAGGTCAACTACATCCCCTTCGACGGCGGCGGCGAACTGCTCGCCTCGATCCTCGGCAACAAGGTCGGCTTCGGCGTCTCCGGCGTCGGCGAGTACCTCGACCAGATCGAGGCCGGTGAGCTGCGGCTCCTCGCCGTCACCGGCCCGAAGCGGGTCCCGGGCCTCGACGCGCCGACCCTCCGCGAGGCCGGTCTCGACACCGACTTCACCAACTGGCGCGGCATCGTCGCCCCGCCCGGACTCTCCGACACCGAACGCGACAAGCTCATCGGGCTGGTGAGCGAACTGCACGACTCGAAGCAGTGGCGCGACTCCATGAAGAAGAACGGCTGGGACGACGCCTTCCTCGCCGGCGACGACTTCGGCGACTTCCTGGACGCCCAGGACCGGCGTGTCGCCACCGTCCTCAAGGAGCTGGGACTGTGACGGACGAGCCCACACCCTCCCGGCCGACGCCTTCCGGGCCCGGGACCGCATCCTCCCGCCCCGCGGCGGGGCGTTCCTGGCTGCGCGAGCACTCCGAGCTCGGCGTCAGCGTCCTGCTGCTCGTGCTGGGCGTCCTCGTCCTGACCGACGCCCTGACGATGAGCGTGGACATCACCCAGCGCGGGCCCGTCGGTCCCAGGACCGTCCCGGTCGTCGTCGGCATCGGGCTGCTGGCCGTCGCCGTGCTGCTGGCCGTCGACGTCCTGCGCGGCGGCCGGGGCGAGGCGGAGGGCGGCGAGGACGTCGACCTGGACGAACCGGCCGACCGGCGCACCGTCGCCCTGCTCACCGGGGTCTTCCTCGCCTTCGCCGTCCTCATCGGCCCGCTCGGCTTCCCCATCTCCGGCGCCCTCCTCTTCTGGGGCTCGGCCTACGCGCTGGGCAGCCGCCACCACGACCGCGATCCGCTCATCGCGGCCGGGCTCTCCCTCGCGACCTACTTCGTCTTCGACAACCTGCTCGGGGTGCCCCTCCCGGGCGGCCCGCTGATGGGGGTGCTCTGACCCATGGATTCCCTCAACTCCCTCATCGACGGCTTCGGCACGGCGCTCACGCCGGTCAACCTGCTCTGGGCCGCACTCGGCGTCCTGCTCGGCACGGCGATCGGTGTGCTCCCCGGCATCGGCCCCGCCATGGCCGTCGCCCTGCTGCTGCCGGTGACGTACGGACTCGAACCGACCGGTGCCTTCATCATGTTCGCCGGGATCTACTACGGCGCGATGTTCGGCGGCTCCACCACCTCGATCCTCCTCAACACCCCGGGGGAGAGCGCGGCCGTCGTCGCCGCGATCGAAGGCAACCCGATGGCGAAGGCCGGGCGTGGCGCGCAGGCGCTCGCCGCCGCCGCCGTCGGACACTTCGCGGGCGGCATGATCGGCACGATCCTGCTGGTCGTCCTCGCCCCGACCGTCGCCTCGCTCGCCGTGGACATCGGCGCTCCCGACTACTTCGCCATCATGGTGCTGGCCTTCATCGCCGTCACCTCCGTCCTCGGCTCCTCACGGATCCGCGGCCTGGCCTCGCTCCTCATCGGTCTCACCATCGGCCTCGTCGGCCTGGACCAGATGACGGGCCAGCAGCGTCTCACCTTCGGCTCGCTCCAACTGGCCGACGGCATCGACGTGGTGATCGTGGCGGTCGGGCTCTTCGCCATCGGGGAGGCCCTGTGGGTCGCCGCGCACCTGCGCCGCTCCACCGGGAAGCCGATCCCCGTCGGCCGCCCCTGGCTGGGCAAGGACGACGTCCGGCGCACCTGGAAGTCCTGGCTGCGCGGGCCCTTCATCGGCTTCCCGTTCGGCGCGATCCCCGCGGGCGGCGCGGAGATCCCCACCTTCCTCTCGTACGTCACCGAGAAACGGCTCTCCAAGCACCGCGACGAATTCGGCAGGGGCGCCATCGAGGGCGTCGCCGGGCCGGAGTCGGCGGCCTCCGCCTCCGCCGCCGGGACCCTGGTCTCCATGCTCACGCTGGGCCTGCCCACCACGGCCGTCGCCGCCGTCATGCTGGCCGCCTTCCAGCAGTACGGCATCCAGCCCGGGCCGCTCCTGTTCGAGCGTGAACCCGAGCTGGTCTGGGGCCTGATCGCCTCGCTCTTCGTCGGCATGGTGCTGCTGCTCGCACTGAACCTGCCCCTCGCGCCGCTCTGGGCGAAGCTGCTGCGGATCCCGCGCCCCTACCTCTACGCGGGCATCCTCTTCTTCGCCGCCGTCGGCGCCTACGCGGTCGGCGGGGAGGCCGTCGACCTGGTGATCCTGCTGGTGATCGGCCTGATCGGCTTCGGCATGCGACGGTACGGGCTGCCGATCCTGCCCGCGGTCATCGCGGTCATCCTCGGTCCGTCCGCCGAGCAGCAGCTGCGGCGCGCCCTCCAGATCAGCGACGGCAGCGTCACGGGACTGGTCGACACCCCGTTCTCCGTGACCGTCTACGTCATCGTCGCGCTGATCCTGGTGTGGCCGCTGGTGAAGAAGGCGCTGGGCAGAACCCGGCCGTGAGGGACTGTCGGTGGCGGCTGGGAGAATCACGGGCATGACCACGATCGACTGGGACGCCGCCGCCGACTCCTTCGACGAGGAACCCGACCACGGGCTCCACGACCCGGTGGTCCGCAGCGCCTGGGCTCAGCGGATGGAGACCTGGCTGCCCGGCGCCCGCTCCTCGGTCCTCGACCTCGGCTGCGGTACGGGCAGCCTGGCGCTGCTCGTCGCCGGTCAGGGACACCGCGTCACCGCCGTCGACCGGTCGCCGCGCATGGTGGAGCGGGCACGCGCCAAGCTGGCCGGGACCGGGGCCGAGGTGCTCCTCGGTGACGCCGGACACCCCCCGGTGGGCAAGCAGCGCTTCGACGTGATCCTCGCCCGGCACACGGTGTGGCTGCTGCCCGACCCCGCC
>NZ_DATMVN010000771.1:0-2214 GCF_035563135.1 Streptomyces sp. | reverse complement strand
GCCGCAACGGGACGTTCGTCGCCGCCGCGGGCGACGCGGCGGCCCGCCACGCGGCGACGGCGGCCCAGGAGTACGCCGAGCAGGCCCGCCGTCTCGGTCTGTCCCGGGCCGACGCGCTGTCCCTGGCCGAGGACGCCGTACGGGCCGTCTACGCGCGGTAGCGGACGTGAGCGCCGCTGCTCAGAGGTAGAGCCCCGCGTCCGCCCCCGCGTCCTGCCGCGGCACGGACGCGGGGCCGCCACCGCGCCGCAGGGCGTACAGCTCGGCGAGCGTCGCGCCCTCCCGGCCCAGCCCTTCCTCCGTGCCCAGCCAGGAAACCGACTCGGCGCGGGTCAGCGAACCCACCTCGATACGGGCCAGACAGCGGCCGGGTCTGACGACCGCCGGGTGCAGCCGCTCCAGATCCTCGTTGGTCGTCACCCCCACCAGCACATTGCGGCCCTGGCCCAGCAGACCGTCCGTCAGATTGAGGAGCCGGGACAGCGCCTGGCCGGCCGTGTGCTTCGCCTCACCGCGGATCAGCTCGTCGCAGTCCTCCAGGAGCAGCAGCCGCCACCGCCCTTCCGCCGAACCGTCGTCCTCACCGATGGCGATGTCCATCAGATAGCCGACATCGTTGAAGAGCCGCTCCGGATCCAGTACGCAGTCGACCTGGCACCAGTCGCTCCAGGCCCGCGCGAGGGTGCGCAGCGCGGACGTCTTGCCGGTGCCCGGCGGGCCGTGCAGCAGGAGCAGCCGGCCGGAGATGTCGTCGGGGGTCACCTTCATCAGCCGGTCCATCGCATCGGCCACCGGGGCCGTGTAGTTGGGCCGGACCTCGTCCCAGGTGCCTGCGGAGATCTGCCGGGTGGTGCGGTGCGGGCCGCGGCGCGGGGAGACGTACCAGAAGCCCATGGCCACGTTCTCCGGCTGCGGCTCGGGCTCGTCCCGGGCCCCGTCGGTCGCCTCGGACAGGACCTTCCGGGCCAGCTCGGCCGTGGTGGCGGTGACCGTGACGTCGGCGCTCCGGTTCCACCGCGAGATCAGCAGAGTCCAGCCCTCGCCCTCGGCGAGGGTCGCGCTGCGGTCGTCGTCCCGGGCGGCCCTCAGCACCCTGGCCGCCGGGGGCAGCAGGGACGCCCCCGTCCTGACCCGGTCGAGGGAGGAACTGTGCGAGTACGGCTGCTCGCCCGTCGCGAAGCGGCCCAGGAACAGCGCGTCCACGACGTCGGACGGCGAATCGCCGTCGTCGACATTGAGCCGGATCGGCAGGGCGGACTCGGGGGTGGCAGGCATGCGGCCATGATCCGGCACGGCGGCACCGCACGCACCCAGGTTTCAGCAGCTGCCCCGGACGGCGCGGCCGGGGAGCCGGCCGCGCGGACGCTCAGACGCCCGCCCGGCCCCGGGACCAGCCCGGTGCGGCGGGCCGGTCAGGATCAGCCGAACCCGCGGTGCACCCGCCGTACGCCGCGCACGACGGCGAACCCCTTGGTGAGCGCCCGGTCCACCGCGAACGTCCGGGTGACTGCCCTGCCCTCGACCAGCCGCGCGAACTCGGCGGCGCCGGTGCCGCGGCGGACGGTCACCCGCTCCAGGGCGTACGGCCCCTGGCGGCGGCGCGCCAGAGCGTTGCCCACGGCGAGGGACTGGGCGAAGCCCGCCGCCCGCACCGACTGCCGCACCCGGCGGGTGGAGTAGCCGTAGGGGTAGGCGAAGGACACCGGAGGAGAACCGAGTTCAGCGTGGACGATCTCCCGGCAGCGCACGGTCTCGGCCCGCAGCAGCCGGTCGTCGAGCTGGTCCAGCTGCGGGTGGGTGTGGCTGTGGCCGCCTATCTCCACGCCCGTGGCGGCGAGTTCGCGCACCTGGCTCCAGTCGAGCATGGTGTCCAGGGCGCCGCCCTCGTCGTACGCCCCGCGCAGCCAGCCGGTGGTGACGAAGACGGTGGCCGTGAACCCGTGCTCGGCGAGCACCGGCAGGGCATGCCGGTGCACCCCCTCGTAGCCGTCGTCGAACGTGATCAGCACCGGCCGGGGCGGCAACGGCCGCCCCGTGCGCCAGCTCTCGCCCAGCGCGGCCGTGGTGAGCGGGGTGAAGCCGCGCCGGACCAGGATCTCCATCTGCGTACGGAACGCGCCGGGCGAGACGGAGAGGCCGTACACGCTGCCGGCCGGACGGCGGCCCACGGCGTGGTACATCAGGATCGGCACGGCACCGCCCCCGTCCACCGCG
>NZ_DATMVN010000770.1:0-8847 GCF_035563135.1 Streptomyces sp. | reverse complement strand
CGCTCCGCCACGGTCTCAGCGGGTCTCCTCCGCCAGCTCCTGGAACTGCGCCCAGGTCAGCTTCGGCTCCCGCGGGTCCCACAGCTTCTGGGAGACCGCGTTGAGCGGCATCCGGATCCCCGCCGCCACCTGCGCCTGGGTCTGCGCGTTCGGGAGGTCGCCCCAGACGGCGAACCGGCCGCCCAGGATCTGCTTCGAATAGCGCTCGGCCACCGGCTCGGTGCCCCGCAGGACGAACGGGGTCCACTGCTCGTAGATCCGCTCACCGGTCGGGTAGGTGAAGTCGTTGGGCTGGCCGAGCACGTAGTAGAGGTACTCGTCGTTGAGGTTGACCACCTTGCGGCCCTCGGCCAGATAGTCCTGGGGCGGCCGGGCGCCGATCTCCTTGCCGGTCCAGTACTCGACCTCGATGCCCTTGTCGGCCGTGACCGTCCCGCCGCTGAAGAAGCCGTCGTTCCATGCCTTGGGGATCTTCCCGGCCTTGCGGACGACCGCGGCGCGGTCGTTCAGCCAGCCCTCCGCCAGGTCCTGGATGGTGGCGTCGTCGCCGTACTTCTCCCGGGCCGCCGCGGCCAGCTGCGGGTAGGAAGCCGCGGGGTCGCTCACCGTGAGCGCCTGGTACTCGTCCGCGCCGACGTGGAACCAGCCACCGGGGAAGAGCTCCGCGTACTCCTGGAGCAGGTCGTCGACGATCTCCGCCGATCCGGCCTTCGAGATGTCGACGGCGCCCTGGCGCGCCACGCCCTGTGTGTTGCGCAGCTGGAGGTCGGGGTGGGCGCGCATGACGGCACCCAGGTGCCCCGGGGAGTCGATCTCGCCGACGACGGTGATGTGGAGGCTCCGCGCCAGCTTCAGGATCCGGCGGACCTCGGCCTTGGTGAGGTGGTCCTCGGACACCACCTCGGGGTGGGACTCGGACTCGATCCGGAAGGCCTGGTCGTCGGAGAAGTGGAGGCCGAGCTGGTTGAGCTTGAGGTCGGCCATCTCGCGCAGCCGGTCCTCGATCCAGTCCGCGCTGTAGTGCTTGCGCGCGATGTCGAGGTTGAGTCCGCGCTGCGGCCGGTCGGGGGTGTCGCGCACCACGCCCTCGGGCACGCTGCTGTCGGCGTTCAGCGACTGCTTGAGGGTGCGGGTCCCGTAGAAGACGCCTGCCTGCCCGGGGCCGCTGATCGTGACCCGGTCGTCCTCGGTCTTCAGGGTGTACGACTCCGGGCCGCCCTTGCCCGAGGCCGCGAGCGCCAGCTCCACGTCACCGGACCGGGCGGGCTTCTCACCCCGGTAGCCGATCTTCAGCTCCCGCGCGAGCAGCTTCGCCTCGTCGGCGAGCTCGGGGTCGGCCGCGACGACCGTGCTGTCCTCGGCCGGTTTCCAGCCGGGCCCGCGGGCGGCTGCGTGCTCACGGACCGCGGGTATCGTCCGCGGCGTCGTGGACAGCGGATAGCTCCGGGTGGGCGACGGCGCGGCGGACGTACGGGACGAGGCCGACGCCCCGCTCCCGGAGCCGGGGCCGGAGCCCTCGGGCCAGGCGACGACGGTGAGGGTGACGGCGGCTGCCACCGCGACGGCGGCGCCGGCCACCAGGGGTGCGCGTGAAGGCGACATCGGTCAGAAACCTCCGGATCGGGGGAGAAACAGTTCAAAGAAGATGAAAAAGCCAGGCATTTCCCCCGCCGATACGTCCATCAAGCGCTCCGAAACTCTCCCGTGCGGGTGAATTTCTCGCATCCTTCGACTGTGCGTTGCCCGGTCTCGTTAGCGTGACAGCACATAGGAATCAGTCCTCACTCCCGTCCCCCGCGCAACCTCGTCGCTCTCCGGCCCCTCTCCAGGGGCACAGAAGCCATTCATTCGAGGAGTCCCGCTGTCCAGGTCCAGCGAGTCCCACGCCGACCTGCCGAAACCCCAGCAGCAGGCCGGGCGGACGGCCGTACCCGTCCAGCACCGGGGTCTCGCCCCGGCCCTTCGGGGTGCCCCGGCGGAGGCCTCCGTTCCGGAACCAGTGTCCGTGAGTACCCGCCCGAGTGCCCACTCGAACGGCCTCGGACACTTCAACGCCTGGCCGCGCGACCTCGCCGAAGCCGCCCTGCTGGAGTGCTGCGGCAGCACCCGCTGGGCGCAGCGGCTGGCCGCCCACCGCCCCTACCCGGACCTGGACACGCTGCTCGCCGCGTCCGACGAGGCGGGGTACGACCTCGCGCCCGCCGATCTCGCCGAAGCGCTCGCCACGGAGAGCGCCCCCTGCCTGCACCATGACGCACCGCGCGCCGCCCACCTGGCGCTGCGCGCCGCGCACGCCGCCTACGAGAGCCGGTTCGGTCATGTCTTCGTGATCTGTCTCGACGGCCTGCGCCCCTCCCAGCACGTCGACCAGGTGCTGGCCGCCATCCGCACCCGGCTGACGCACGAGCCGGACGAGGAGCGCGCCCTGACCGCTGAGGAGATGCGACGACTCGCCCGGGGCCGCATCGTCGAGCTGCTGACGGAGGCGGGCCGGGCGTCCGGTCCCTTCCCGCCGGTGGCATATGACCCCGGGTAGCCCGTCCGTGCCTGTTTGGCTGCCGCTTTGATCACACCTGTGGGCCCCGCCGCCATGGAACCGACAAAGCGTCGCTACGATGGCCAGGGCCGGTGGACCGTACCCGGCCGGGTCAGACCGACAGTCAAGCCGGCCGACCCCAATCCCCGCTCCCGGAGGGTTCTTCCGTGCCGGCTGGAACGCTGTACCGCGGCCGGGAAGGCATGTGGTCCTGGGTGGCTCATCGAGTCACCGGTGTCCTCATTTTCTTCTTCCTGTTCGTACACGTCCTGGACACCGCTCTCGTGCGTGTCTCCCCCGAGGCGTACGACGACGTCGTGGCCACCTACAAGACCCCGCTCGTCGCGCTGCTCGAGTACGGCCTGGTGGCCGCGATCCTCTTCCACGCGCTGAACGGTCTCCGCATCGTCGCCGTGGACTTCTGGTCCAAGGGCGCGCGCTATCAGAAGCAGATGCTCTGGACCGTCCTGGGTATCTGGATCGTGCTGATGGTCGGGGCCCTGTACCCCGTCCTCGGTCACGCCGTACGTGAAGTCTTCGGGAGCTGAGGCCGATGTCCACCGAGACACCTACTTCCGCGATCGGCGATGTCGAGGGCGTCAGCCAGTTCGGCGTCGACAACCCGGCCCCGGTGATCGAGCCCCCGCGCAAGCGCACGGGCAAGACCCCCAAGGGTTCGCGCACGAACTTCGAGATGTACGCCTGGCTCTTCATGCGCCTGTCGGGCATCGTGCTGGTCGTCCTCGTCATCGGCCACCTGCTGATCCAGCTGGTCCTCGACGGGGGCGTGTCCAAGATCGGCTTCGCGTTCGTCGCGGGCCGCTGGGCCTCGCCGTTCTGGCAGGTCTGGGACCTGGCGATGCTGTGGCTCGCCATGCTGCACGGCGCCAACGGCCTCCGTACGGTCATCAACGACTACGCCGAACGGGACAACACCCGCTTCTGGCTGAAGATGCTCCTGTACACCGCCACGGTGTTCACCGTCCTGCTGGGCACGCTGGTGATCTTCACCTTCGACCCGAACATCCGCTAGGCGCCGGGACAGAGGGACCAGAGGGAAACCATGCAGATCCACAAGTACGACACCGTCATCGTCGGCGCCGGCGGCGCCGGCATGCGCGCGGCCATCGAGTCGACCAAGCGCAGCCGCACCGCCGTCCTGACGAAGCTCTACCCCACCCGCTCCCACACGGGCGCCGCGCAGGGCGGCATGGCCGCCGCGCTGGCCAACGTGGAGGAGGACAACTGGGAGTGGCACACCTTCGACACGATCAAGGGCGGCGACTACCTGGTCGACCAGGACGCCGCCGAGATCCTGGCGAAGGAGGCCATCGACGCCGTTCTCGACCTGGAGAAGATGGGCCTGCCGTTCGGCCGTACGCCCGAGGGCCGCATCGACCAGCGCCGGTTCGGCGGTCACTCCCGCAACCACGGTGAGGCCCCGGTCCGCCGCGCCTGCTACTCGGGCGACCGCACCGGCCACATGATCCTCCAGACGCTGTACCAGAACTGCGTCAAGGAGGGCGTGGAGTTCTTCAACGAGTTCTACGTCCTGGACCAGCTGGTCGTCGAGGAGGACGGCGTCAAGAAGTCCGCCGGCGTCGTCGCCTACGAGCTGGCCACCGGCGAGATCCACGTCTTCCAGGCAAAGGCGGTCATCTACGCCTCGGGCGGCACCGGCAAGTTCTTCAAGGTGACGTCGAACGCGCACACCCTGACCGGTGACGGCCAGGCCGCCTGCTACCGCCGTGGCCTGCCGCTGGAGGACATGGAGTTCTTCCAGTTCCACCCGACGGGCATCTGGCGCATGGGCATCCTGCTGACGGAGGGCGCCCGCGGTGAGGGCGGCATCCTCCGCAACAAGGACGGCGAGCGCTTCATGGAGAAGTACGCGCCGGTCATGAAGGACCTCGCGTCCCGTGACGTCGTGTCCCGCTCCATCTACACGGAGATCCGTGAGGGCCGCGGCTGCGGTCCCGAGGGCGACCACGTCTACCTCGACCTCACCCACCTCCCCCCGGAGCAGCTGGACGCCAAGCTCCCGGACATCACCGAGTTCGCGCGTACGTACCTCGGCATCGAGCCCTACACGGACCCGATCCCGATCCAGCCGACCGCGCACTACGCCATGGGCGGCATCCCGACCAACGTCGAGGGCGAGGTGCTGGCCGACAACACCACCGTCGTCCCGGGCCTGTACGCCGCCGGCGAGGTCGCCTGTGTCTCCGTGCACGGCGCCAACCGCCTCGGCACCAACTCGCTGCTCGACATCAACGTCTTCGGACGCCGGTCGGGCATCGCCGCCGCCGAGTACTCCGCGAAGAACGACTTCGTCGAGCTTCCCGAGAACCCGGCCCAGCTGGTCCAGGAGCAGGTCGAGCGGCTGCGGAACTCCACGGGCACCGAGCGCGTCTCGGCGCTGCGCCTGGAGCTCCAGGAGTGCATGGACGCCAACGTGATGGTGTTCCGCACCGAGCAGACGATCAAGACCGCGGTGGACAAGATCGCCGAGCTGCGCAGGCGCTACCTCGACGTGTCCATCCAGGACAAGGGCAAGCGGTTCAACACCGACCTGCTGGAGGCCATCGAGCTGGGCAACCTGCTCGACCTGGCCGAGGTCATGGCGACCTCCGCGCTGGCCCGCAAGGAGTCCCGCGGTGGCCACTACCGCGAGGACTACCCGAACCGCGACGACGTCAACTTCATGCGCCACACCATGGCGTACCGCGAGGTCGCGGACGACGGCACCGAGTCGATCCGGCTCGACTACAAGCCGGTCGTCACGACCCGCTACCAGCCGATGGAGCGTAAGTACTGATGGCAACCCCGACCCTGGACAAGACCGACAAGGCCGAGGCCGGCTTCGCCGACACCCCGTACATCACGGCCACGTTCCGGATCCGCCGCTTCAACCCCGAGGTCTCCGACGAGGTCCAGTGGCAGGACTTCCAGATCTCGATCGACCCGAAGGAGCGTGTGCTCGACGCCCTTCACAAGATCAAGTGGGAGATGGACGGCACCCTGACGTTCCGTCGTTCCTGCGCGCACGGCATCTGCGGCTCCGACGCGATGCGGATCAACGGCAAGAACAGGCTCGCCTGCAAGACGCTGATCAAGGACATCAACCCGGAGAAGCCGATCACGGTCGAGGCCATCAAGGGCCTCACGGTCCTCAAGGACCTCGTGGTCGACATGGACCCGTTCTTCCAGGCCTACCGCGACGTCATGCCCTTCCTCGTCACCAAGGGCAACGAGCCGACACGCGAGCGTCTGCAGTCCCCCGAGGACCGCGAGCGCTTCGACGACACCACCAAGTGCATCCTGTGCGCCGCGTGCACGTCCTCGTGCCCGGTGTTCTGGAACGACGGCCAGTACTTCGGCCCGGCGGCGATCGTCAACGCGCACCGCTTCATCTTCGACTCGCGTGACGAGGCCGGTGAGCAGCGTCTGGAGATCCTCAACGACCGTGACGGTGTGTGGCGTTGCCGCACGACGTTCAACTGCACGGACGCCTGCCCGCGTGGCATCGAGGTCACCAAGGCGATCCAGGAAGTGAAGCGCGCGCTGATCACCCGTCGCTTCTGACCCACGCGTCGCCCCGGGAGGCCCCGTTCCGCGCACGTACTGTGCGGGAAGCGGGGCCTCTTGGTGCATCGGGCGGGCCGGGACGGTACGGTCATGCGGAGCCTTCGACGGCTCGCCTCTCCCGGTGCAGCACAGCACGGGAGCAGATGGCTTGATGGAGAACGGGGAACGTTGTGAGCGATCCGAATCCGTACGCGGACGACTCATACAAGTGGGGCCCGCCCCAGCCGCCGGGAAATCCGCCCACGATGCCCGACGGCCAGGGTTACGGCTATCCGGCCCCGGGCGCCGCTCCGGCGTACGGCTATCCGCAGCCGTTGCCGGACGGCGCCGCGCAGCCCGGCCCCGGTTACGGCTATCCGGACCCCGGCCGCCCCACGGAGCCCGGCTTCAACCTGCCGGCGCAGCAGGGCGGCGGCGGAGTTCCGGTGCTCGCGCTCGGTGACATCACGGTGATGAACGACGGCATCGTGACCCCGTCCGGCACCCTGCCGCTCAAGGGCGCGGTGTGGACGGCGACCGACATGTCGCGCACCGAGGAGAAGATCCCGACCGTCGGCATCGTGCTGGCGATCGTCTTCGCGCTGTTCTGCCTCATCGGGCTGCTGTTCCTCCTGATGAAGGAGAAGCGCACCACCGGCTTCGTGCAGGTCACCGTCACCAGCGGTGGACGCCACCACCAGACGATGATCCCGGCGACGGGCCCCGAGACCTTCCAGTGGGTCATGTCGCAGGTCAACACCGCACGTTCGATGAGCGCCTGAGACCGGGCCCGCCGCTCCTCCCGCCCCTCCCCACGCACCGCGCTCCGGTCTGCCACCGGAGCGCCGCACCGGCCGTTCCCGCCCCGGCCCCGGTGCGAGGGCCTGCCGGTTAGCCTTGGGACCGTGGTGAAGCAGGAGAAGAACGTGGCGGACGCGGACGGCCCGGAGCCGGCCGGAAGCGACGGGACGGCGCGGAGGTCCAGGGCGCCGAAGAGCGAGCAGACCCGCACCCTGATCCTGGAGACGGCCCTCCGGCTGTTCGAGGAGCGCGGTTACGACCGTACGACGATGCGGGCCGTCGCGCAGGAGGCGGGCGTCTCCGTCGGGAACGCGTATTACTACTTCTCGTCGAAGGAGCACCTGGTCCAGGGCTTCTACGACCGTCTCGCCGCCGAGCACGAGGCTGCGGTGCAACCCGTCCTGGCGGGGGACAGGGACCTCGCCGTCCGCATCCGGGGGGTGCTGCTCACCTGGCTGGACGTGGCCGGGCGGTACCACCGTTTCGCCGCGCAGTTCTTCAAGAACGCGGCGGACCCGGACAGCCCCCTTTCCCCCTTCTCCCCGGATTCGGCCGCGGCCCGTGAGGCGGTCGTCTCGGTGCACGAGCGCTGCCTGTCGGGCTCCTCGGCCAGGACCGACCCGGAACTGGCGGCACTGCTGCCGCAGTTGATGTGGCTGATGCAGATGGGCCTGGTGCTGTTCTGGGTCTACGACCGGTCCGAGGGCACGGAACGCAGCCGCCGGCTCGTCGAGCGCACCGCGCCGATCGTCGCCCGGGCGATCGCGCTCTCCCGTTTCCGGGTGCTGCGACCGCTCGTCCGGCAGGTCCACGACGTGCTGGTGGAGTTCATGCCGGGAGCGCCCTCGCCCGGGGCGTCCTCGCCCGGGGCGCCTTCACCCGGGGCGCCCTCGCCCGGGGCGTCCTCACCCGGCGCACAGGACGTCGGAGCCGGCTGAACTCCCACAGCCACCGGACCGGTGCCCCCGGACCGGTGCCGCCGGCCCCGCGTCGGGGAGGCGCTGGACGGGGCCGGGGCACGGGCTGTGCGTGGCGTGGCCGCGCTCGGGTTCCGGTTCAGGCCTGCGGGGAGGCGAGTTCCACCACGGTGATGTCCGAGGGTGCGCCGACCCGCACGGGCGGCCCCCAGGCGCCCGCACCGCGCGAGACGTACAGCTGGGTGTCGCCGTAGCGTTCGAGCCCGGCGACGGTCGGGTTGGCGAGGCCGGCCAGCAGGTTCCCGGGCCAGAGCTGGCCCCCGTGGGTGTGGCCGGAGAGCTGGAGGCCGACGCCGTACTCCACCGCGTCATCGATGACCACGGGCTGGTGCGCGAGGAGGACGGAGGCGCGGCTGCGGTCCCGGTCGCCGAGCGCCCGCGCGAAGTCGGGCCCCTGGCCCTCGCTCTCCCCCGCGACGTCGTTGACTCCGGCGAGGTCGAAACCGGCGATCTCGACGCGGTCGTTCTCCAGCGGGTGCAGGCCCAGCTCGCGCACGTGGTCGACCCATTCGGCGGCGCCGGAGAAGTACTCGTGGTTGCCGGTGACGAAGTAGCTGCCGTGACGTGCTTCCAGCCCGGCGAGCGGCTCGGCCGCCGTCCCGAGATCGGCGACGGACCCGTCGACGAGGTCTCCGACGACGGCGACCAGGTCGGAGTTGGTGGCGTTGATCGCGTCGACGATGCGCCGGGTGTGGGAGCGGCCCAGGACGGGGCCGAGGTGGATGTCGCTGACGACGGCGATCCGGAAGCCGTGGGCGGAGCGCGGCAGTCCGGCGAGCGGGATGGTGACCCGCTTGGTACGGGGGCCGCGCAGCACCCCGTAGGTGCCGTATCCGACGGTTCCGAGCCCGGCGAGAGCGGCCGCTCCGCCGACGGCGCGGGCGACGAACAGCCGCCGCGAAGGGTCGGCGACGGACGGCGCGGGCTCCTCGGTGTGCGGCGCGGGGACCGTACGGGTGCTGCCCG
>NZ_DATMVN010000769.1:0-3545 GCF_035563135.1 Streptomyces sp. | reverse complement strand
GGCGGGGTCGGTGAGGGCGGTGGCGGCGCCGGGACGCGTACCGTGCACCCAGGCGGCGAGGGCCAGTTCCAGGGCAGGGGTGCCCGCGCCGCGTCCGCGCAGCTCCCGCAGGGCGGGCAGCCAGCGTTCCGCGATCTTCAGCGAGCTGTCGGAGCCGATCTGCCGCAGAAGGTGGTGCATCGCGGGATTGCGGAACCGCACGACGAGGTCGTGGGCGTAGGCACCGGGGTCGGGCCCTCCGGCGGGGAGGGTGGCGGCGACCTCCGCGCACAGCGCCCGGACGACGCTCTCGCCCCACTCCGTCGCCATCGTGCCGGCGATCGTGGCGCACCCGGCGGCGAGGCCGAGATGTGCGAGCGCCGAGTGCGAGCCGTTCAGCAACCGCAGTTTGGTGAGCTGGTACGGCGTGACGTCCGGTACGAGCAGGGCGCCGTCCCGTTCCCAGGGCGGCCGGGGCGCGGCGAAGGAGTCCTCCAGGACCCACTGCCGGTAGGGCTCGCCGGCCACGGCCAGGGCGTCGTGCACGCCGAGCGCGGCGGAGGCCGTCGTCAGGCCGGCCGCACCGGCCGCGGGCACGATCCGGTCCACGACGGTCGCGGGGAAGGCCACGGTCCCGGCCATCCGGTCCAGTACCTCGTCGCGGTCCGGCCAGGCCGACGCCCGGACGAAGTCGCGGACGACCCGGCCCAGCACGCTGCCGTTGCCCGCCATGTTGTCGCAGGACACGACGCTCACGGGCGGAGCTCCGGCCCGCGTCCGCGCGGCCAGGCCGGCGGCCAGCCGGCCCACCACCGTGGTGAGCGGGCCGCCCGGGCCGGCCACGAGGTCTGCGGCCACGGGAGTTGCGGAGAGGTCGAGCCCACCGGTCGAAGGAGAGCGGTGGTAGCCCTTCTCCGTGACGGTCAGGGTCACCACGGTGACGTCCGGGTCGGTGAGCAGGGCGTCGACGGCCCCGGCGTCGGGCCCCATCGTCAGGGCACCGACCACCGCTCCCACGACCCGGCACACGTGGCCGCCGGGACGGTGTTCGGTGAGCGAGTAGAGACAGTCCTGGTCCCGCAGGGCGCGCACGGTCCCCGCCGAACGGGGCGCGACCGCCGTGATGCCCCAGGGTTCACCGGAGCGGGCGGCGGCGTTCTCGGTGTAGACCGCCTGGTGCGCCCGGTGGAAGGCACCGAGCCCGAAGTGCACGATGCGGGGCCGCAGTTCGGCCGGGTCCACGGCGGGACGCAGTCCCGGCTCGATCCGGGACAGCGTCGTACGGTTCAGCGGAGGCAGGTTCATGGCGCTCACCAGTCGTGCACCGTACCGTCCAGCCGGCGCGCGACCGGGAGGTAGCGCCGCCGGTAGGGGAAGCGCTCGGCCGCCTTCTCGTCGTACTCCACGCCGAGACCGGGTTCCTCGGACGGATGCAGCATGCCGTCGGCGAAGGTCACACCGCTGCGGAACACCTCGGCGGCCTCCTCCGGATGGCCCATGTACTCCTGGATGCCGAAGTTCGGCACGGTCACGTCGAGGTGCACGGCGGCGGCCATGCTGACGGGGGAGAGATCGGTCGCGCCGTGGGAGCCGGTGCGCACCTGGTAGAGCGCGGCGAGGTCGAAGATCCGCCGCAGGTGGGTGATGCCGCCCGCGTGGGCGACGGTGGTGCGTACGTAGTCGATGAGCTGCCCGGTGATGAGGTGCTGGACGTCCCAGATGGAGTTCATGACCTCGCCGACCGCGATCGGCGTGGTCGTGTGCTCACGGATGAGCCGGAACGCCTCCTGGTTCTCGGCCGGGGTCGGGTCCTCCATCCAGAAGAGCCGGCAGCCCTCGACGCTCTTGCCGAACCGTGCCGCCTCGATCGGGCTCAGCCGGTGATGGACGTCGTGCAGAAGGTGGAAGCCGAAGCCGAAGCGCTCACGCACGGCCTCCAGGTAGGCGGGCGCGAAACCGAGGTACGCCTCGGTGTCCCACGGCTGCTCGTCCGGCAGCTCGGTCGCGGCCGGCTCGTAGACCTTTCCCTTGCGGACCCCGTACGTACCGCCCACGTCGGGCACCGCGGCCTGGGCCCGGACGGCGCGGTAGCCCAGCTCCAGGTAGCGCTCGACGTCGTCGAGGAGCGAGGGGACGTCCGTGCCGCTGGCGTGCGAGTAGACCAGTACGCCGTCCCTGGAACGCCCGCCGAGGAGCTGGTAGACGGGGAGGCCTGCGGTCTTGCCCTTGATGTCCCACAGCGCGGTGTCGACGGCGGAGACAGCCGTCATCGTCACGGGCCCGCGGCGCCAGTACGCGCCTTTGTAGAGGTACTGCCACATGTCCTCGATGCGAGCAGGATCCTTGCCGATCAGCAGCGGCACCACGTGGTCGCGCAGATAGCTCGCCACGGCGAGCTCTCTGCCGTTGAGCGTGGCGTCACCGAGCCCGGTCACCCCGTCCGTGGTGGTGATACGCAGTGTGACGAACGTGCGCCCGGGGGAGGCGACCAGCACGTCGACGCGTTCGATCTTGCTCACGGGGTCTCCTTGCGGTGGCGGACGGGGCGGGAGGCCAGGCTGAGGCCCGGGTACCGCCCGGTCGGGCACGGCTGTCGTGCAGTGCTTGTATACAAGCACTTGTCGCGCAGTGCGGCAATCCCCCTTCCCCTGGTGGCCGCTCCTCCGTCACCGGCCGCTCCATTCGCCGCAGGACCTCGTCCGGCGGCCCGGGCCGCTTCCACCGGTACGTAGGATGGGCGCATGGCTCAAGCGAACGGGCGGCGGACCAGCAGGCACAGCATCTACCTGAAGCTGCGTCAGATGGTGCTGACCCTGGAACTCCCCCCCGGCGCCGCCCTGTCCGAGAACGAACTCGCCGCGGCTCTGGGCGTGAGCCGCACTCCGGTGCGCGAGAGCCTGATCCTGCTGGCCCAGGAGGGCCTGGTGCAGGTCTTCCCGAAGGTCGGGTCGTTCGTGTCCCGCGTGGACCCCGCCCAGGTCGCCGACGCACAGTTCCTGCGGGAGGCCGTGGAGCTCGCCTCCCTGGACAACCTGCCTTCGCGGCTCGACCCTGCCGTCGTCGGCGAGCTGCGGGACAACCTCGAACGCCAGCAGCGTGCGGACCTCGGCCTGGAGGAGTTCTTCGCCCTGGACGAGGCGTTTCACCACGGCCTGATGCGCCTGAGCGGTCACGGCGACGTCTGGACCACCGTCGCCGCGGCCAAGGGGCATCTGGACAGGGCCCGGCGCCTCGGTCTGCACGAGAACGCGTCCCCGGCCGTCTTCACCACCCAGCACCGGGAGATCCTCGAAGCGGTTGTCGGCGGTCATGCTCCGCTGGCCCGCTCCCGCATGCGCGACCACCTGCGGGCGGTCTTCAACGACATCGAACGCATCCGCAGCCACTCCCCCGGACTGTTCGCCACGGACCCCTCGACCGTGCCGGTCCGGCGCAACGTCGTCGTCTGGGAGTGACCGGAGCACTGCCCGGGCCCGTGTCACGCACCTTTGAACGCGCGGGGCCGCCGGTACGTATCCGCTTCCGAGGCCCTGTCACTCCGTCGAAGGGAAACCGCCATGAGCGCA
>NZ_DATMVN010000768.1:0-2231 GCF_035563135.1 Streptomyces sp. | reverse complement strand
CACCCTGCCCAACGCCGGAGTCACGATCGCCTCCGGCGGCAACGCCGGACTCGCCTGCGCCTGGGCTGCCCGGCAACAGGGCGTACGGGCCACCGTCTTCCTCCCCCGCACCGCGCCCCGGGTGAAGGTGGCACGTCTGCGCGGCTACGGCGCCGACGTTCGCCTTGAGGGCGCGGAGTACGCCGAGGCCCTGACCGCCTGTGAGGAGTTCGCCGCCACCACCGGGGCGCTCGCCTCCCACGCCTACGACCACCCGCTCATCGCCGCCGGGGCAGGCACTCTCCTGGAAGAGATCCACGAGCAGATCCCAGGCCTGGATACCGTCGTGGTCGCCGTCGGCGGCGGCGGCCTGTTCGCCGGCGTCGCCACGGCCGCCCAGCACCTGGACATCCGCACCGTGGCAGTCGAGCCGGAGCGCTGCCGCGCACTGAACGCCGCGATCCAGGCGGGCAAGGTCGTCGACGTTCCTGTGCAGTCGGTGGCCGCCGACTCCCTCGGCGCCCGCCGGACCTCGGCTATGGCCTTGGACACCGCCCGCCGGGGCGGCGTCACCTCCGTCCTTGTGACGGACGACGAGATCATCCGGGCCCGCCAAGCACTGTGGGACCACCGCCGGGTGGCGGCCGAGCACGGCGCCGCAACCGCGCTGGCAGCCCTGACCAGCCCCGACCAGCACGGCCCCGTCCAGAATCTGTCCGCCCGCTGTGCGACACCAGCCACCAGCTACCGGCCGGCGCCCGGGGAACGAGTCTGCGTCGTCCTGTGCGGTGCCAACACCGACCCCTCCACACTCGTCCAGACCCAGGACTGACCGTTCCTGGTCAGCGACCAGGAATGAGGTCCTGAGCCCGTTCCTGGTCGCTGCGGACATCCCGAACGGTGTTGGGTGCCCTGGTCACCCGCTTTCGCTCCGTGTCCGGCTGCACGGATCGTGTCCGTGGTCCGAGTGCACAGGGGCAGCTTTCCTCACACTCTGGGACACCCGGTAAGGCCTGGACTGTCCGATGCTTCACACGATCACTCCGGTCGTGTGAGGGCGGCGCCCAGCCGTCGCCGGACCGAGTGCCCGAGGACGCCCCGCCCAATCCCGATCCCGATGCCGACGGCATTGTGACGGGACATGGCACGACGGGGTGGTCAGCGGTTTTTTACCAGTGCCGGCCTCCCGTCGGGTAAATCCCCCGCATCGCTGCGCCCTCTCCCACCGGCCGGGCGCCCTTCAATCACTACGTGCTGTCCGCCCCTGGGAAAGGCCAAACGCGGTGGTGGCCAGTCCGGTCCGGGGCGTGGGTGCGGGCTGGGTCATCACCGGGGAACTCCTGTAGGTGAAGGACGGCAGGACAGGCGCCCGCGCCTCGGTGGTCCATGGCGTGTGACCGTCAGGACGGGCCGGCGGGTGGCTCGGGGGCGGGGCGTCCGATCCGGTCAGGTGCGGGTTCGGGCAGGGGCCAGTGGCGGCGGTCCCGTTTGCCTGCGACCGTGTCGAGGAGGATGTCCTCGGACATCTGGAGAGCGGGGGCGCAGCGGATGAGCTGTGAGGGGGAACGGCTGCGCATTTATGGCGCTGCAACCAACCTCCTTGCGCTGTAGAACGCGCCCCTCACCGGCCTCGAGCCGGGCGCCCGCGTGATCCCCGTGTCCTGGAGGCAGAGCGCACCGTTACCTGTCAGTGCCCCGGTCCACACTGGCGAACATGGAACGGATACGACGGTTCCGACAAAGGGGAGGGGGAGGCCCGGTGCAGTCAGCGGCGGAGAAGATGCGGGTGGGCGAGCAAGCGGAGGCGGCGACGGAGACCGTTCTTACTGCTGCGGGCTGGGAGGTGATCAACCTCAACAAGCTGGCGAAGAACTTCCGGTTCATCGACCTTCTCGCGAAGCAGGGATCCGCGTGGCTTCTGATCCAGGTCAAAGGCACGACGACCGATGAGGGGATGTTTCACGCCCTGCCTGAACGCGCGCGGGCCTTGAACAGCCTTGCAGAGCACCTCGACGCCCACGCGCTGTATGCACTCGTTCATCTGACGCCGGACGGGCCAGTCATTCACTTCGGCCACGCCCTGAGCGTCGCATCACGGGCCGCCGAGAGGATTGCCGGCTACCAGGGCATTCTCCGTCACCACCTCTACATCACCGACTTCGACTATGAGGCTGCCGACCTTGCGGACTTCGTGGAATGACTGGCGGCGTCCTGCCGCAGCGACAGTTGAGCGGTTCTCAGCGGAGGAGATC
>NZ_DATMVN010000767.1:0-9610 GCF_035563135.1 Streptomyces sp. | reverse complement strand
GGGCGCACCACAGGTTGGGCATCGCCGCGGGGCCGTAGAACAGGGTCGGCCACAACCCGGCGAACAGTGCGCCCGCGCCCACGAGGACGGGCGTGGGCAGCACCTTCCGCCAGATCCACAGGGCGAGGACCAGCGCGGTGGCGGACAGCAGGGCGAGGTAGATCCGCAGGGCGGTGGTGGAGGTGGTGAGCGCGGCGGCAGGTGCGACCAGGTAGGAGATCCCCCGGGCGCGGGGGGCGCTGAAGAAGGCCGCAGGAGCGTTGCCGCCGACCTGGCTCACATAGACCGTCTCGTCCCACGCGAGTCCTGAACCCGGTACGACGAAGGCGAGTTGGACGGTGGCGAAGACCACGGCGACCGCCACCAGGTACGGCAGCGGTCCGGAAGGCCGCCGACTCGGCCGGGGGGCCGGGGCGTTCCGCGTCGGGCGTGGTGCCGGGCACTCGTACACGTCCGCTCCTCTCCTCACCGGGGCCACGGGCAGCGGGGCACGGTCCTGGTCAACGAGGGAGGAACGCCGGGAGTCACGCGGGGGCAGGCCGCCGTGACCCGTCGGGAACCGGGCGTCCCCCAGGGGGGCCTGGGGGATGTCCCCCAGATAAGTAGGGGCCGGGCTGCGTCGCTGGGGGGAGGCGCCCTCCCGGGCTGTGGGGTGGAATCGGAGCATCGTTTCCGCACGCCTTCCGGAGGCTCCCGTGACCGCCCGAGCGCACATACCGACGAAGCACACGGCCCGTCCGCTCGTGGCGGCCTTCGTGCGCTTCGCCGTCTGCGGGGGCGGTGTCGGCCTTGCGGCCGGTGGTGCGCTGGTGCTGCTCGCCGAGCGGATACCGCTGGCTCTCGCCAATGCCGTGATCACCGTCGTCTCCACGGTGATCGCGACGGAGCTCCACAGCCGGATCTCCTTCCGGAGCGGACGCGGGGGCCGGCGGATCCATCTGCAGTCCGGACTCACGGTGGTGGTGAGCTACGCGTTCACCACGGGCGCCCTGCTCGTGCTGCACGCCGTGCAGCCCGCTCCCTCCGCGCCGGTCGAACAGACCGTGTACCTGTCGGCGTCCGCGATGGCCGGGGCCGGACGTTTCGCGTTGCTGCGGGCCGTGGTCTTCACCTCGCCCCGGAGTCCGTCGCACACCCCTGCCCCGGCCAGGCCGGCGACCGTCGTCGCGGCCTGAACCGCGGGGCTGTGGGAGCGAACCCGCGAGCTCACTCCCGTGCTCACCCCTGTGCAGCGGTGCCATGGAGGTGGAACGCCCAGAGCAGTGCGCCGAAGGACGCGGTGTGAAGGACCGCGCGGACGGTGTTCCACCTGACCCAGCGGCCCTCGAAAGCGGCACGCGCCTCCTTCAGCCGGTCGGAGGCCGCGTCCGGCGGCACCTTGTCGAGCGCGTCGTTGAGCGGGACGTTCAGTGTCCCGGTGACGAGGAACGCCGCCCCGTACAGCACCAGCGCCGCGATGATCCACGGCAGGGCCCCCGGGCTGTGCCCCTTCGCGGCGAGGACCGTCGCCAGCACCAGCGACGGCAGGGGCAGCAGGAAGGGGACGAGGAACCAGCCGTTGATGACGGCCCGGTTGATGTGCCGCATGCTCCGGACGAACTCCCGGTCGCCGGTGCGGGACAGGCCCGGCATGACGGCGTACGCGAAGGCGCAGAAGAGCCCGGCCATCAGGGCGGCTCCGGCAGTCGAGGCGAGGAGAGTCGCGGTCTGCAGTGTTCTCATGCGTGCTCCGAATCCGGCACTGGGGCCCGTCCGACGAACTGGACGAGTCGTGAGGGTGGACGTGAAGAGGGAGAGGCACCGGAGGAAGCGTTGACGAGAAAGATCCGCGCACGGCGTGGTCACATTTATGCCATACGATGCGCACACCTGTTCACAGCTCTTCCGTTTGAGGATGCCCACGTCATGTTCTTCGGTGTCACGTCCCGTTCAGCGCGCGGCATGTCCGCTGCCGTAGCCCTCCTCGCGATCGGTGCGGTGGGCTGCGCCGATGCCCTCGACAGCGCCAAGGACGGCGCCAAGAAGGTGGTGCGCCAGCGGTCGGTCTTCTCACTCACTCCGGGCGACTGCTACAACCCGAACAGCGGGGCGACCGAGAGCGAGGAATTCAGCGTCGAGATCGTGCCGTGCGAGGAAGCGCACAAGGGCCAGGTCGTAGCCGAGTTCGCCATCGAGGGGGAGTCGGCGTACCCCGGCGACGCCGGTGCCACGAAGATCGCCGACGAGCGGTGCCCGGCGGAGTCGCAGAAGTTCGTCTCCGACACCTGGGCGGTGCCCGTGGGCGTCGACCTCTTCTACTACTACCCCACCAGCGAGAGCTGGAAGACCGGCGACCGGGCCGTGAGCTGCACGTATGCCAAGGAATCGGGCACGTTCACCGGCTCGCTCAAGGACAAGTCCCTGACCGCCGACCAGCTCGCGTATCTGAAGGGCGCGAACGCCGTCTACGAGGCGCTGTGGAGCAACCAGCCCGAGGCGGACCAGATCGAGAAAGACCTGGCGGGCTACAAGAAGCAGGCCAAGGCCGTTTCCTCTGCGCTGAACGCCCACCTCGCAGCCCTGGAGGGCATGGAGCAGCCGGAGACCGTCAAGCTCCGCACGCAGCTGGAGGAGACCGCCGGGTCGTGGAAGGACGCCGCCTCAGCCGGCAACACGGACGACTTCTACGTCGCCTACGACCTGGCCTTCACCGGCATCGACCCGAAGAAGACGGTCGCGGCCCGCAAGGAGCTGAAGCTCGCCACCACCGTTCCGGCAGCCGACGCCGAGGTCTGGGCCAACTGAGCCGGCGCGAGTGGCCGGTGCGCCGGTCCCGGTCCTCGCCGTCCGAGGGGTCCGGCCGGGTCAGCGGACGTCGTCGCGGGACGAGTAGGTCTTGCCCGTCAGCACGCCGTCGGTGAAGAAGAACTCGATCTCCGGGTAGGACTCGTCGACGGTGCCGGTGCAATGGATCATCGTCTTCCATCCGCTGGACGACGGGTAACCGGGCCGCTCGGTCCATATGTCCGTGCAAGCCGTACCGGCGACGGCGGCGTTGACCTCCGCCAGTGTGTCGCCCACCGCGAACTGCTGCTCGTACTGGGCCTTGGTCATGGTCCGGGGCAGATCGTAGGTGTACCAGGCGTAGGCGAAGGCGTAGTCCTTCTCCTTCCTGACCAACTGGTCGGCGGCGTTGAAGGTGAACGACGCCGTGTGATCGACGAACTGGTTCGGCCCCCAGCACACCAGGGCGCCGCCGGCCTCGGTCCCGGAGCAGTGCGGCCGTGTGCCCATGACTGCCCCGACCTGCTGTCTGCTCATACCGAAGGCGACGGAGTCGTACTTGGTGTCGGTGAGGTAGTTCTCGTACGGATCGGGCTTGGGAGCGGCCGACGCGGCCGCCGTGGTGGAGCCGGCCACGGCGGCCGCGAGCACGGCACCGGCGACGAGACGACGAAGACGCATGTGCATTCTCCTGAGGAAGGGTGCGGGCGTCCGCGTGTGATCGGACGGGTCGGCCACGACGACCAGGGGCATCCTGGGACCTGGGCCTCTTGCCGTTCTCTCCGCTCGGTATCCGGTGGCCGGGAATGCTCCACCGCGCTCCCCCGGGCCTTCCCGTCGAGACCGCCCCGGGCCCCGGTCCCGGGCGCGCGCTGCGGGGGGCCTCGCGCGCCCCGGCGGTTCCTCTCAGGTTCCGTGGGCGGGCCGGGCGTAAGGCCGGGTCATGATCTCCATGTTGTGGCCGTCCGGGTCCTTGAAATAGGCCCCGCGCCCACCGAAGAGGCGGTTGATCTGCCCGGGTTCGGTGTGCCGGGGATCGGCGTAGTAGGTGACGTCGAGCGCCTGGAGCCGGGCGATCATGGTGTCGAACTGCGCGTCGGGGACGAGGAAGGCGTAGTGCTGCGACTGCACCGGCTCGTCCCGCAGTTCGTAGTAGTCGAGCGTCACACCGTTCCCCAGGGCGACGGGCAGGAACGGCCCGAAGGGGGAGCCGACCTCCAGGCCCAGGACCGCGGCGATGAACTCCGCCGACAGGGCGCGGTCCCTGGCGTGTACGGCGTGGTGGTTCAACTGGACGACGTCGACGCCTTGTCGAGATGCGTGCGGGTCCTGCTGCTGGGTGTGGGACATGTACAGGCACTCTCCGTGTCGTGGATTCCGCTGGGCGGGGGCGCCTCGTACGGGCGCGGGGCGGGGGAACACGACAGGGCGGCGGGGCTCGCACCCGCCTCGCGCTCACGCAGGAGCCGGGAGCCTCTCTCGCGCATGGCCCATGGCCGACCCGGCAGTCACGGGTGCCACCCTAACAAGCTCCTGGCCACGGGGACGTCAGAAGAAGACGCCGCATCTCAGCAGCACGTTCGCGTACGGCCGCGCCTCCCCCGTCCGTACCACGAGGCGGACGGACGCGGTGAGCGCCTTCAGCTGTTCGTGCGGCACATGTGCCAGGTCCGGGAGGCGTGCGGCCAGGAGCCGGGCAGCTTCCGGGTTGGCCTCCCGTATCTCCTCGGCGGCCGTCGCACCCTCCACGACCAGCTCTTCCAGCAGCCCGTCGAGCACCTCGGCGAAGGACGGGACGCCCGCGCGGAAGGCCAGGTCGACCACGTGGGGCCCCGGCGGGAGGGGCATGCCCACGTCGCAGACCAGGACGCCGTCGCCGTGGCCCAGTCCGGCCAGCGCTCCCGCGAGCCGGCTGTTCAGGATGCCTGACTTCTTCACAGTGCCGAAACCTCTTCCGCGGTCGGGAAGGACGCCTGCGCGCCCTTCTTCGTGACGGCCGCCGCACCGACCCGTACGGCGAACGCGGCGGCCTCGATGAGCTCCTCGCCCAGGCCGAGGCGCCAGGCCAGGGCGGCGGTGAACGCGTCGCCCGCACCCGTGGTGTCCACCGCCTCGACCTGGGGGCTCGGCACCCGTACGGGGTCGCCGGCACGGGTGTCGGCGACCAGAGCCCCGTCCGCGCCGAGGGTGATGACCACCGAACGCGGGCCGAGGGCCGTGAGCCCCCGCGCCCAGGACTCCGGGGAACTGCCCGCGCTCCCCCCGAGGATGAAGCGCGCCTCGTGCTCGTTGACCACCAGCGGGTCGCAGGCAGCCAGCACCGCGTCCGGGAGCGGCGCGGGCGGTGAGGGGTTGAGGACCAGGCGTGTTCCCGGGCCGAGGGCGCGTGCCGTCTCCGCGACGGTGGCCGGCGGGATCTCCAGCTGTACGGAGACGACACGGGCCGATGCGAACAGTGGTCCCGCTGCCCGGATGTCCTCGGGGGTCAGCCGGGCGTTGGCACCCGGGGAGACGACGATGCTGTTGTCGCCCGAGGGGTCGACGGTGATGAGGGCGACGCCGGTGGGCGCCCCTCCGACGAGGACTCCGCCGGTGTCGACGCCCGCCTCCTGCTGCGAGGCACGCAGCAGGCGCCCGTGGGCGTCGTCGCCGACCCGGGCCAGCAGCGCCGTGCGGGCACCGAGGCGGGCTGCGGCGACCGCCTGGTTGGCACCCTTGCCACCGGGGTGGACGACGAGGTCGGAGCCGAGCACCGTCTCCCCCGGCCCGGGGCGGCGGTCGACACCGATGACCAGGTCGGCGTTGGCCGAGCCGACGACCAGGAGGTCGTACCGGGAGGAGTCCTCGAGTGCGTACATCGTGATCGTGCCTTCCGTGTTCAGGAGAAGTCGGCGACGTTCTGCCGGGTGACGACCTTGACCGGCACCTTCACCATGCCGTCGACCTTCTTGCCGTCGGCCGCACGGACCGCGTTCTGCACGGCGATCTTCCCCAGTTCCTTGGGCTGCTGGGCCACGGACGCGTACAGGGTGCCCGCCTCGACCGCCGTCAGGCCGTCGGGGGTCCCGTCGAAGCCGACGACGGAGACGGACTTCCCGGCCTTGCTGCCCAGCGCCTTGACCGCGCCGAGCGCCATCTCGTCGTTCTCGGCGAAGACTCCGGTGATGCCGGGGTGGGACTGGAGCAGGTTGGTCATGACGTCCAGGCCCTTGGTGCGGTCGAAGTCGGCCGGCTGGGCCGCCACGATCCTGATGCCCGGGTAGGCCTTGATGCCCGCGGCGAAGCCCGCGCCGCGCTCACGGCTGGCGGAGGTGCCGGCGGTTCCCTGCAGGACGATGATGCTGCCCTTGCCGCCGAGCCTGTCGGCGAGCGTCTTCGCGGCGAGCTTGCCGCCCGCCACGTTGTCGGAGGCGACGAGCGTCGCGGTCTCGGCCTTGTTGACGCCGCGGTCGGCGGCGACCACCGGGATGCCGGCCTTGTTGGCGCCGCGGACACCGGGGCCGGCCGCGTCGGAGTCCACCGGGTTGACGATGACGGAGTCCACCCCGGAACTGGTGAAGTTCTCCAGTTGGTTGGCCTGTTGCGAGGCGTCGTTCTGGGCGTCGGTGACGGTGAGGTCGACCCCGGCCGCCTTTGCCTGCTCCTGCGCGCCCTCCTTCATCTGGACGAAGAAGGGGTTGTTCAGGGTGGAGAGGGACATGCCCACCTTGGTGGTGTCACCGGAGGACCCGGACTTGAAGAAGGTCACGGCGGCCATGACGGCGGCCACACAGACCACCGCGACACCGAGCTGCACCGCTGCCTTGCGTCCCTTGCCGGGTGTTCCGGGCGCTGCGGACGGGCCTGCGGCGGCCGCGGTTCCCGATCCGGCCTTGCGGCGCAGTGTGTCCAGCAGCACCGCGAGGGCGATGACGACGCCGATGACGACCTGCTGCCAGAAGGCGGAAACGGACAGGAGGTTGAGGCCGTTGCGCAGCACGGCGAGGATCAGCGCGCCGATCAGGGTGCCGGACGCCTTGCCGACGCCTCCGGCGAGGCTGGCGCCGCCGATGACGACCGCGGCGATCGCGTCGAGCTCGTATCCCTGCGCGGCCTGCGGCTGCGCGGAGACCAGCCGGGAGGCGAGGACGATGCCCGCGACGGCGGCGAAGAGGCCGGACAGGGCGTAGATGGCCAGCTTCTGCTTCTTGACGCGCAGTCCGGAGAGCCGGGCCGCTTCCTCGTTGCCCCCGATGGCGTACATGGAGCGGCCGATGTAGGTGCGGGCCAGGACGAGTGCCGCCACCAGGCCCATGGCGATCATCACGAGGACCGGGACGGGCAGCCAGCCGCCGAGGGTGTCCCCGAGCACGGAGACGGAGTCGGGGAAGGGGATCGGCCTGCCCTGGGAGATGACCAGGGACAGGCCCCGGGCCACCGAGAGCATGGCCAGCGTCGCGATGAACGAGGGCAGCTTGCCGTACGCGACGAGGGCGCCGCTGACGAAACCGCAGGCGATACCGGTGGCGACGGCCATGACGACCGCCAGCCAGACGGGCACGCCGGCGGACGTCGCCGACCAGGCGAGGACGGTCGCGGAGAGCGCGGCGACCGAGCCGACGGAGAGGTCGATGCCGGCCGAGACGATGACGAAGGTGACACCGAACGCGAGGATCGCGGTCACCGCGGCCTGGACACCGACGTTCAGCAGGTTCTGGGTGGTGAGGAAGTCGCCGGAGAGCAGCGACATCGCCACCAGGAGGACGACCAGCGCGCTGAGTGCGCCGTTGTCGAGCAGGAGGCGGCGGAGGGTGTGTCCGGCGCCGCCCGCGCCCGTCCTGCTCGGATGCGTGTCAGTGGCCACGGGGGCTCTCCTCTGCGTTCTCTGCGTGTTCGGTGGGTGCTGTCACGGGGGCGGCGCTGACGGCGAGTGCCATCACGGCGTCCTGGGTGGCCTCGTGGGCGGGGAGTTCTCCGGCGATGCGGCCCTGGGCCATGACGAGGACCCTGTCGCTCATCCCGAGGACCTCGGGCAGGTCGCTGGAGATCATCAGGACGGCGTGCCCGGAGGCGGTCAGTTCGTTGACGAGCTGGTAGATCTCGACCTTGGCCCCGACGTCGATCCCGCGCGTCGGTTCGTCGAGGATCAGCACCCGGGTGTCGGCCAGGAGCCACTTCCCGATGACGACCTTCTGCTGGTTGCCGCCGGACAGCGTGCGGACGTGCTGGCCGAGGCCCGCCATCCGTACGCCGAGCTGCTCGGCGATGCGGGCGGCGGCGGAGCGCTGTCCCTTGACGTCGACGAGTCCGGAGCGGGTCGCCGAGCGGAGGGTGACCAGCCCGAGGTTCTCCTGCACGGATGCGTCGAGCACGAGGCCCTGGCCCTTGCGGTCCTCGGGGACGAGCCCGATCCCGGCGCCCATGGCGGCGGTCACATCGTGCTTGCCCAGCCGCTCGCCGCACACCTCGACGGTCCCGGCGTCGTAGGGGTCGGCGCCGAAGACGGCGCGGGCGACCTCGGTGCGGCCCGCTCCGACGAGTCCGGCGATGCCGACGACCTCGCCGGCCTTCACGTCGAAGCTGATGTCGTGGAACACCCCGGTGCGGGTGAGTCCACGGACGGAGAGCAACGGCCGTCCCGTTTCCTGGCGTTCGCGCGGGTACTGCTGGTCGATGCTGCGTCCGACCATGAGCTGGACGAGTTCCGCCTCGGGCGTCGAGGCGGGCACCTGACCGATGCTGCGGCCGTCGCGCAGGACGGTGACGCGGTCACCGAGCGCCGCGATCTCGTCGAGGTGATGGGTGATGAAGACGACGCCGACGCCGTCCGCACGCAGCTGCCGCACGATCCCGAAGAGTTTGTCGACCTCCTCGGAGGTGAGGACCGCGGTCGGCTCGTCCATGATCAGGACACGTGCGTCCAGGCTGAGGGCCTTGGCGATCTCGACCATCTGCAGCCGGGCGATGCCCAGTTCACGGACCCTGGTCCTGGGCGGGACGCGCAGGCCGACCCGGCGCAGGAGCACCTCGGCGTCGGCCTCCATGCGGCGCCGGTCGATCATGCCGAAGCGGCGCGGCTGGCGGCCGAGGAAGATGTTCTCGGCGACCGTCAGATCGGGTACCAGGTTGAACTCCTGGTAGATGGTGGCGATTTTGAGCTTCTCGGCGTCCTGCGCGCCGTGGATGCGCACCTCCTGGCCGCCGACGAAGATCTTTCCGCCGTCCGGGCGGTGGGCGCCGGAGAGCATCTTGATGAGGGTGCTCTTGCCCGCGCCGTTCTCACCGAGCAGGACGTGCACCTCACCGCTGCGCAGGTCGAAGTCGACCCCGTCCAGGGCGACGACCCCGGGGAAGGTCTTGCGCACGCCCTCGATGCGCAGCAACTCCACTGATTGGCTCACTCGTTGCTCCCGGGGGTGAAGGTGCGCTCGCCGCAGGAGCTGCGTACGACGAGCCGGGCGGGCAGGGTGACGGACTGCGGGGGGCGGCCTTCGACGATGTCGACCAGGGCGCGTACGGCGGCACGGCCGAGGTCCCCCGTGGGCTGGGCGATCGCGGTGATCGGCGGACCGGTGTGGACGAACCACGGGATGTCGTCGAAGGCCGCGATGCCGATGTCCTGCGGGACGCGCAGACCGTGCGCACGGATGGCGTCCAGGGCGCCGAGCGCCATGAGGTTGTCGGCGGCGAACACGATCTCGGGCGGGTCGGGGAGCGCCAGGAAGCGCTCGGTGGCGCGCCGCCCGCTGTCGGCCTGGAAGTCGCCCTGCCCGATGTACGCGTCGGGCAGGGCGAGCCCGTGGGCCAGCATCGCTTCCCGGAAGGCCTCGACACGTTCGTTGCCGGTCGTGGTGGCCGCGGGGCCCGC
>NZ_DATMVN010000766.1:0-11651 GCF_035563135.1 Streptomyces sp. | reverse complement strand
GGCTGCTGCTGGTGTCCGGCGAGGCGGGGCATCTGCTGGGTGGCGCCCGCGGGTTCCTCGCTGCGGAAGAGGCTGTCGAACTCCGCGGGCGGCTGCCGGTCGCCCGGGGCGCCCGGCCGGATCCCGTACGGAGCTCCACCGGGGACCGGGGGTATGTACTGGGTCGCGTCGGCGTCGGACGGCTGCGCGGGGGCGGCGGACCGGCCCAGGTACTGGGTGGACTCCGCCGGGCGCTCGGGCGGCAGCCCCCCGGGGAGGGGGCCGCCTCCGGGGAGGGGGGCGATGTACTGCGTGGCGTCCGCGTCCCCGCCCTGTCCCGTGGGACCGGCCTCCGGCGGCAGGGGCTGGGCGTACTGCTGCGGCTGCTGGTACGGGCCGGGCTGCTGGGGTGCGTAGCCCTGCTGCGGGGGCTGGTACTGCCCGTGCGGCTGCTGGTAGGCACCCTGCTGGTGCTCCGGTGGCAGCTGCCCCGGCGGCGGGCCGCCCTGGTGCGGGGCCTGCGGCCCCCAGGACCCGCCCCACGGCTGCCCTCCCGCGGGTGCGGCATGGTCCGGCTGCCCGCCCGCCGGCCCCCCCGCGTTCCAGGGGGCACCACCCTCCGCGGGCAGCACGACACCTTCGTGCGCGGGCCGTACAGCAGGAAGCTGCCGCTCGTCACCCTGTCCGCTCTGCGTCACCGGGACTCCTACGTGTGAACCTACGGAATCGTCGGCTCACGCTACCGGGTGCCCGGAGCCCTGCGCCAAGCACCCAGGACGCTCACCGCTCCTTCACACAGCGGGTGAGGCCCCGGGCGCCCGCGGCGCCGTCCCGGCCGGCCCACCGGGCACGGAGGCCGCCGGTCAGGCGGCCTGGAGTTCCCGCCTGGCACCGAACTCCCGCACCGCGGACTCGTCCGCGTACGGCTCGAACCGCTGCTGGAGGTCGTCGAGGTACTCGGAGCCCCGGCTGGAGCGCACCGTCGCCAGCAGTTCCATCGCCCGCAGCCCCGTGTGGCACGCCTGCTCCACCTCGCGCTGCTGCACCTGCGCGGTGGCCAGCAGCACCAGGCCGATGCCCCGGCGCCGGGCCCGGGACTCCGGGAGGGCCGCCAGGGCCTCCTTCGCCCGGCGGGCGGCCGGCTCGGCCTGTCCCAGGTCCCGGTGGCAGTGCGCCAGCTCGTCGGCGAGGTAACCCGCGTCGAAGTGGGTGATCCAGTCGGGGTCGTCACCCTTCTCCGGGTCGGCCTGCTCCAGCGCCGCCAGCGCCCGGCCCGCCGCGGCCTGGCAGGTGCGCGCATCACCCATCAGCGCGTGGCCCCGGGCCTCCGCCGCGTGGAACATGGCCTCCGCCCGCGGGGTCACCTGCCCCCGCGCGCCCTCCTGCGCGGCCCGGGCCAGCTGGGCGATCTCGCGCGGATTGCCCAGCTGCGCGGCGAGATGGCTCATGGACGCGGCCAGCACATAACCCCCGTACGCCCGGTCGCCCGCGGCCTGGGCCAGGCGCAGCGCCTGGATGTAGTACCGCTGGGCCAGCCCCGGCTGGCCGGTGTCCACCGCCATGTACCCGGCGAGTTCGGTGAGCCGGGCGACCGCGCCGAAGAGCTCGCGGCCCACCGATTCGCGGTACGACCCCGAAAGGAGCCCGGACACCACGCTGTTGAGGTAGTGCACCAGGACGGGACGCACATGCCCGCTGCCGAAGCGGTGGTCCAGGTCGACGAGCGCGGCCGTCATCGCCCGCACCGCCGTCACGTCCGGCGTTCCGACCCGGCTCCCGGCCGTCCGCGCCACCTGCGGGTCGGCGGCCGTGATCAGCCAGTCGCGGCTGGGCTCGACCAGGGCGGACGCGGCCACCGCCGAACCGGACAGCAGGTCGCGGCGGCCCACGTCACTGCGCCACAGCTCGCAGACCTGCTCGATGGCGCCGAGCACGGTGGGCGCGAACTGCAGACCGACTCCGGAGGCCAGGCTCTTGCCGTTGGCCATGCCGATCTCGTCGATCGTGACCGTGCGGCCGAGTTTGCGCCCGATCGCCTCGGCGATGATCCCCGGCGCCCTGCCGCGCGGCTGCTGCCCGCGCAGCCAGCGGGCCACGGAGGTCTTGTCGTAACGGAGGTCGAGCCCCCGCTCCGCCCCGACCATGTTGACCCGGCGGGCGAGACCGGCGTTGGAACACGCCGCCTCCTGGATGAGCGTCTGGAGCCGTTCGTTCGGCTGGCGGGCGACGAGAGGTCTGGCTGCCATTTTTCCCCCTGGGACCGCGGTAATTCGCTGAAGGCATCACTGCCCGGCACGACATGAGAAATGCCCGTATTCATCTGTATCCGGTGGTGCGGTGGTGAGTCGGCACAGTCCTGCATGTGGTTACCCCCGCACCGGTGCGCTTCCTCCCGCGCGCCCCCGCCCATGCATCCGTGCGCCCCGTGTGCGGGACCGGTCCGCCGCGAAGGCCGTACGGACGCCCGTAACCCCAGGTCGCGCCGGGAGTTGAGCGGGGCGTGGAAGAGACCATCGGAGTGACGGAAGCCGCCCAGGTCCCCCGGCAGCGAGGTGAGCAACTGATCGAGGCCGCCGCCTGGTACGCCCAGGAGCGGCACTGGGACGTGTTCCCGGGCACCTGGACGGTGGCCGCCGGGGGGACGGAGCGCTGCTCGTGCGGTGACGCCGGCTGCGCGGCCCCCGGTGCCCATCCGGTCCGTCCGGACTGGGCGGGCCAGGCGACGGGCAGCGCCGCCGCGGCCCGCCGGATGTGGTCGAGGCAGCCCGGTTCGTCGGTCCTCATGCCGACCGGCCGGACGTTCGACGTGCTGGACGTACCGGAGTCCGCGGGCTTCCTGGCCCTGGCGAGGACGGAGCGGATGGGTCTCACGACCGGCCCGGTGATCCGCACCCCGGACCGCCGGATGCTGTTCTTCGCCCTGCCGGGCGCCGCGGCCGGGGCGCCCGAGCTCGTACGGCGACTGGGCTGGGACGCCGGGGCCATCGGCCTGGTGGGGCGCGGCGAAGGCGATTACGTGGCCGCGCCGCCCACCCGGCTGGCCGGGCGCGGCGCCGTGCAGTGGGCCCGCCGCCCCTCCCGGGCCGATCTGTGGCTGCCCGGTGCGGAGGAGCTGATCAGCCCGCTCGCCTACGCCTGCGCACGGGAGGCGGCCGACGCCCGGACCCGGGAGGCGCCCGGCGCCCGGACCCGTCTTCCGTAGGGTGGTCCCCCACACGTGGGGACATCGAAAGGCAGTGCCATGCCGGAGCAGACGGACAGTGCGGACGTGACCGGGACGGCGGGTACGGCTCCGGGCCCGCCTCCCGCCGTGCGGGTGGAGGGGCTGTGGAAGCGGTTCGGGGAACAGGTGGCGGTCTCCGGGATCGATCTGGAGCTGCCCGCCGGCCGGTTCATCGGCCTGGTCGGCCCCAACGGCGCGGGCAAGACCACCACCCTCTCGATGGTCACGGGGCTGCTCAGGCCCGACATGGGACGGATCGAGGTCGCAGGCCACGACGTGTGGCGCGACCCGGTCGAGGTGAAGTCCCGGATCGGGGTGCTCCCGGAAGGGCTGCGGCTCTTCGAGCGGCTTTCCGGGCGTGAACTGCTGGGCTACACGGGGCGGTTGCGCGGCCTCCCGGGAGCCGAGACGGACAAGCGGGCCACCCAGCTGCTCGACGTCCTGGACCTCGCGGGGGCCCAGCACAAGCTGGTCGTCGACTACTCGACCGGGATGCGCAAGAAGATCGGACTGGCGTCCGCGCTGCTGCACAATCCCGAAGTTCTCTTCCTGGACGAGCCGTTCGAGGGCGTCGACCCGGTGTCCGCACAGACCATCCGCGGGGTGCTGGAGCGCTACACCCGCTCCGGCGCGACCGTGGTCTTCTCCAGCCATGTGATGGAACTCGTCGAGTCCCTCTGCGACTGGGTGGCCGTCATGGCGGCGGGACGGATCCGGGCCCAGGGCACGCTCGCCGAGGTGCGCGGCGAGGCCGCCTCCCTGCAGGACGCCTTCCTCGAACTGGTCGGCGCGGGCACCCGGGACACCGGTGAGTCCCTGGACTGGCTGGGCGGTGCCCGATGACGGTGCTGGACGCCCCCGCGGGTTCCGCCGTCCCGGCCGTACCCGGCCAGGGCCTCGTGCCCGTCTTCGTACGGCTCAAGCTGACGCTGCTGCGCAACGGGCTGCGCCAGTCGTCCGGGCGGCGGGCCGCCTATGCCGCCTCCCTGGTGGTCACCGTGCTGTTCGCGGCGGGCCAGGTGATCGGCCTGATCGCGCTGCGCGGCCATGCGCAGGCGGACACCCTGGTGGTGCTGCTGACGGCGGTGGTGGCGCTGGGCTGGGCGGTGATGCCGCTGTTCTTCCCGAGCGGTGACGAGACCCTCGACCCGGGCCGGCTGGTGATGCTGCCGCTGCGTCCCCGTCCGCTGATCGGGGCGCTGCTGGTGGCCTCGCTGATCGGCATCGGGCCTCTCTTCACGTTCACGCTGGCCCTCGGTTCGGTGATCGCGGTGGCGCACGGTGCGGCCGCCGCGGTGTCCGGGGCCGTCGCCGTGCCTCTGACGCTGCTCGTCTGTGTGGCGCTGGCGAGGTCCGTGGCCACGGCCAACATCCGGCTGCTGACCTCGCGCAAGGGCCGCGACCTCGCGGTCCTCAGCGGTCTGGTGATCGCGGTGGGCATCCAGTTCGTCAACTTCGGCGCCCAGAGCCTGGGCAGGGCGGGCGGGCTGTCCTCCCTCGAACCCGTCGCGGACGTGGTGCGGTGGCTGCCGCCGGCCTCGGCTCTCGGGGCGGTGGCGTCCGCCTCCGAGGGGTCGTACGGGACGGCGCTCGGTCAGTTGCTGCTCTCGGTGCTCGCGCTGGGCGGCCTGATGTGGCTGTGGCAGCGGAGCCTGGTGAAGCTGATGACCTCGCCGGACGGTTCCACGATCGCCGCCGCCGGGCCGGCGGCCGGCCGGGCGGGCGCCGGCCGCTCCGGGCTCCTGTCGCGGCTCCCCGAGGGACGTACGGGCACGGTGATGCGGCGGAGTCTGCTGTATGTCGTGCGGGACCCGAAGACCAAGGCGTCCTGGGTGACGGCGCTGGCGATCGGCCTGATCGTGCCGCTGCTCAACGCGGTGCAGGGGTCCGGGTCGGTCTACTTCGCGTGTTTCGCGGCCGGAATGCTCGGCATGCAGATGTACAACCAGTTCGGGCAGGACACCTCCGCCTTCTGGACGGTGGCGCTGTCGATCTCCTCGACGAGGGACGCTTACGTCGAACTGCGGGCGCGGGCGCTGGCCCTGCTGCTGATCACCCTGCCCTACACGGTCCTGGTGACGGTGGTGACCGCTGCGGTGCTCGGGGACCGGGGGGCGCTGCCGGGGGTCATGGGACTTTCGTTCGCCCTGCTCGGAGCGATGCTCGCGACCGGCGCGGTGGCCTCGGCGCTGTTCCCGTACTCGGTCCCGCAGGACGGGGCGTTCAAGAACGCCATGCCGGGGCAGGGCGGGCTCGCCTGGATCTCCGTCCTCGGCGGCATGGTGGCGGCCGCGGTGCTCAGCGGGCCCGTCATCGGGCTGACGGTCTGGCTGCACGTGGCGGGCCACCGGGACCTGCTGTGGCTGCTGTTGCCGGTGGGCGCGGTGTACGGGGCGTTCATCGCGTGGCTGGGCGTACGGCTGGCGGCGGCGCGCACGGCGGACCGGCTCCCGGAGATCCTGGCCGCGGTCAGCAAGGGCTGAGGACCGGCGCGCGGGGCGGGACCGCGGGGCACGGGGCGGCGGGCGGGGCGTCCGGGGTCAGGGGCTGACGGGCTCCCGGTCGCCCCGGAAATCCTCGGCGAGCTGTTCCAGGAAGGGCTCCACCGCCCTGCGCCAGCCCTCGGGCCGGTCGTAGTGGACGAGGTGGCCGGCGTCCTCCACCTCCGCGTACTGCCCGCGCGGCAGGACGCGGACCATCTCCTGGGCCTCGGCCCTGCCCAGTTGTCCGTCGATCCCGCGCAGGACCAGGGTGGGGCAGCGCACCTGCGCCAGCTCCTCCCAGTGGGCGTCGTGGACCCAGGTGGCCCGGGACGTCAGCATCTGCTCCTGGGAGAAGACGGGACGCCAGCCGTCGGCGTCCTCGGCCATCACCTCCGCGAAGAACTCACCGCGGGAGGGACTGGGCCGCTCCACCCAGGGGTCGTCCTCGCCGAACCACTTCCGCGCCTCTGCGAGTGACGCGAAGGGGAGCGGCCAGGAAGTGAACCAGTCCTCCCATTCGCGCTGCGTGGCCGCCCCGAGCGCGGAGGCCCGCATGTCACAGATGATGAGCGCCTTGACGAGATCGGGGCGCTTCGCGGCGAGCTGCCATGCGGTGAGCGCGCCCATCGAGTGCCCGACGAGGGTGACGGGGCCGAGGCCGAGCTGTTCGACGGTGGCCTCGGCGTCCGCGACGTAGGCCTCACGGGTGTAGGGGCCGTCGGCAGGCTTCTCGCTGTGCCCGTGGCCACGCTGGTCGAGACCGACCGGACGGTGGCGTTCGGAGAGCCAGCGGGCGACGGGGGCCCAGTGCGCGGCCCGGCCCATCAGCCCGTGGAGCATGAGGATCCCGGGGGCTTCGCCGGCCGCCGCGCGCCCTTCGGGCGGATCCGCGAACTCCCAGGCCGCGAGGCGTACGCCGCCGGATCCGGTCACATCGATGCGCCGCACCATAGGTTCTGGCACCCCCTTCTGGTCCTCGATCATCGTGCGTCGTGCGCGCCAGACTATCGAACGTTTATTCGAAATCCTGCTTCCGGCTCGCAACATCCCACGTTTGAGTGACAGCGGTTCAGGATTGATGACGGCCTCTCAGGGGAGACCTTCTGCGGGAAGCGGACCACTCGGGGACAGGGGTCCGCGGGGACTGACCTTGAGAGCTCGGGGCTCCAGGTCAGGGCAGGGGAGGACCGGCCCCGGCACCTTCGGGCGCCGGGGCCGTCCCCCGTTCCGCAGCGCGTGGGGCCGCGCTCACGGCGGGCCCGGGAGCACCCGTCGGCCACCGGAGCGGCACGGCGGTCCGCCGGAGCGGCACGGCGGCTCACCGGGGCCGGGCAGCGGTCCGCCGGGGCGATTCGAACGGCTCGTACGGTCGTGGAGGCGCGGGAGCAGGGGACGCCGAAAGGTCCGGCAGCCACCTCACGGTGCACGCGCCAGTGCGACGGGCGCATTTCCTGCTCCCTCCCCGGCCGCCCGGCAGGCCCTGCCGGTGCCCTCAGGTCATATGCCTGGCCACAGCCTGGCACGCGTTCCGCCCGGGCGCTGCGATTCCGGGCGGAAAACAGAAAACGGGGTGTACCGGTTCACATCTGCACGTGCATCCACACCGGCACCTGCAATTGCGCCAGGGCGCCGATGCGCACACAGGCGCTGGTCAGCGCTTGGCGACGAACACGTGCGAGGCGACTTCCGCACCCAATTCGGCCGCCTCGCCGCTGGAACCGACCAGCACCCCGCCGGCCGACTCGGTCACGCTGACGACGGAGCCGGGCTGCACACCGGCCCGCCGCAACGTGTACATCAGCTGCGCGTCGGCCTGGATCGGCTCACCGATCCGGCGCACCACCACGGTCTTGCCGTCCGCGCCCGGGTCGAGCTCGGCCAGGCTCACCATGCCCTCGTCCAGGAACGGATCGGCCTCGGCCTTCTCGCCCAGCTCCTCCAGCCCCGGGATCGGATTGCCGTACGGGGACTCCGTCGGGTGCCGCAGCAGCTCCAGCACCCGACGCTCCACGGCCTCGCTCATCACGTGCTCCCAGCGGCAGGCCTCGGCGTGGACCTGCTCCCACTCCAGGCCGATGACATCGACGAGCAGGCACTCGGCGAGACGGTGCTTGCGCATCACCCGCGTCGCCAGGCGGCGCCCCTCCTCGGTCAGCTCCAGGTGGCGGTCGCCCGCGACCTGGACCAGCCCGTCCCGCTCCATGCGCGCCACCGTCTGGCTGACCGTGGGACCGCTCTGGTCCAGCCGTTCGGCGATCCGGGCGCGCATGGGGACCACGCCTTCCTCTTCGAGCTCGAGGATGGTGCGGAGATACATCTCCGTGGTGTCGATCAGTCCGGACATACGTGCCCCTCGATGCTGTGACATGAAGTCGTCGTGCGATGGCCCTGCTCCAATTCTGACGCATGGCACCGGCAACCGTGCCCCGCCGTCGGGAGTCCATGCCGCCGGCCCGTCCCCAGTGCTATTGACAGCCCGCCGGTCCGGACCGCAACGTGATCCGCGACACGGGCACCGCACAGGTCCCCGCCCCGCAGGAAAGGCCTCCTCGATGAGCGACAGCAAGCTCGCCGGTCAGTTCTTCGACGCAGCGATCGGCCTGCTGGAGCGGGTACGTGACGAGGAGTCCGAAGCGATCGCCGCCGCGGGGGCCGCGATCGCCGGCACCGTCGCCGCGGGCGGCCGGCTCTTCGCCTTCGGCGCGGGGCACTCCTCGCTCGCCGCGCAGGACGTCGTCTACCGGGCGGGCGGCCTCGCCCTGATGAACCTGCTCGCGGTGCCCGGCACCGTCGGCGTCGACGTCATGCCGGCCACGCTCGGTTCCGCGCTGGAGCGGGTGGACGGCCTCGCGAGCGCCGTGCTCGACTCCAGCCCGGCCCGTTCCGGCGACCTCCTCGTGATCATCTCCCTGTCCGGGCGCAACGCCCTGCCCGTGGAGATGGCGCAGAACGCGCGGGCGCTCGGGCTGACGGTCGTCGGGGTCACCTCGGTGGCGTACACGAAGGGCACCCGGTCCCGGCACGCCTCGGGCGGATTCCTCCGGGACCACTGCGACATCGTGCTCGACAGCAAGATCGCGATCGGTGACGCGGAGCTGAGGGCGGAGGGTGTCGAGGCGCCGTTCGCACCCGCCTCCACGGTCGTCACCAGCGCGCTGATGCAGGCCGTGATGGCCACCGCGGCGGAGGAGCTCGTCGCCCGGGGCATCGAGCCGCCGCTGCTGCGCTCGGGCAACGTCGACGGCGGGCACGAGTGGAACGGGCGCGTGATGCGGGAGTACGGCGACCGCATCTTCTACCGGCACTGAAGCCCCGGCGGCACCGGGACCCCGGGCACCGGGGCCCCGGGGCGCACCGGAAACCCATCGGCGCCGGGGCCCTTCGGACGCCCGGCTCCTTCAGAGGCCGGGTGCCTTCAGAGGCCGGGTGCCTTCAGGCGCCCGGCGCCTTCAGGCGTCCCCCGCGTCCGGCCCCGGCGTCAGCCGGGCCAGGTCGACCGCCGAGGCGACCCGGGCCGCCACGCTCTCCGCGTACGTCACGTCAGGGCGTTCGAACGCCGTGCGGCCGGCCGTCCTCAGGAACGTCACCACACCCAGCGTCCGCCCCCGGCTCCGCAGCACCACGCACAGGGCGTGCACCGAGTCCCCCGGCCACCGGTGCTCCACCGCCCACGCCTCGCCCGCGCCCGCCGGTGCGGCGGCACGGACGGAGCCCGTGCGCTCCACGGCCTTCAGGGCCGGGTGTCCCGGCGCGTACCGCACCGGGAGCGGGCCGCCGGAGACCGGCAGGCAGGGCCCCGGCGCGTCGGACGGCGTGGCGGCGGCCCGCACGAGCCGCTCCCCCGTCGCCAGGTCCGCCAGCAGATCGACGACCACGTGGTCGGCGAATCCCGCCAGGGCGAAATCCAGCGACGTGGTCGCCGCCTCCATCGGGTCCTCGCACTCCGCCGCCTGGCGGGCGGCCCGGTGCAGCTGGTTCGCGCGAAAACGCGTCCGGTCCGCGTCCTGTTCCGCGAGCTTCGCCGCGGTGATGTCCCGGAACATCCAGCCGACCCCGAGCGGCACCGGTTCCTCCGCCAGCGGGGAGGCCAGCCTGAGGAAGCCGCTGCGCCAGCACCGCCGCCGGTCGCCCTCGGGGGTCCGCAGCGTCACCCACAGCTCGGCCGGGGCGGACGGCGCGCCCTCGGCGAGGGCGTGCTGGAGCGCCCCTTCCAGGTCCTCGGCGCCCTGCACGATCAGCTCGCCCAGCGGGCGGCCCAGCAGCCTCGTGCGCCCGCCGCCCAGCGCCCGGGCGGCGTACGCGTTGACCACGGTCGGGCGCAGGTCGACGTCGACGGCGACCACGCCCCAGGACGCGTCCTCGAACAGGGCCTCGCTGAGCGCGATGGACCGCTCCAGGTCGATCTGCGCGTGCACCTCGCTGAACGCGCAGTACACCCCGGCGGGCTTCCCGTCCTCGCCGCGCACCCCCGACGACTGGGTCCGGACGAGGACGCGCCCGCCGTCCTTGCGCAGCAGCGCGAATTCGTGGACCTGCCTGCCGGGCGCGTCCATGACGGCGAGCAGCCGTCCCTGCACGTCCTCCGCGTCCGCGCTCCGCACGGCCCACCCCGCGAAACCGCGTCGCCCCACGGCCTCCGCGGCGGTCCAGCCGAGGATGCGCTCGGCCTCGCGGTTCCAGTGGGTGATGGTGCCGTGCGCGTCGAACGCGCAGAGCGCGGCGTCCATCCCGTCGAGCAGCGCCGCGAGGAGACGGGACCCCGGGATCGCCGACTCCGGCGGCTCCCGCCCGGGGTCCTCCTCGGGACCGAGCGCGTCGGTGGTCCCGGTGCTCCTGGAAGCACTCACTCCGCACCTCCCGCAGGGCTTATTCCGCTTCACGTTCCGCATTACCGCACGTCAGACCATTGAACTCGAACGTGAGCCACCACACAGCCACTTCCAGGAAATCCGGTGTCCACCGGGGCCCGTTAATTCGCTTGCACGGCCGCGGGGGCGTTCCTAGGCTGTGGGCACACGCTGAAAGGAGGTGATCCGAAAAGTGCAGTCTTATCGGATTCGTGAGGTGGCTGCGGGCTGACAGCCCGTCGTCGCACACCGTGCACCTCGGCAGGCTGTCTGCCGAAACCCGAGCAGTCACCGACCCGCAGGCTCGCCGGTAAGTCCGGCCGGCTCCTCCGCAAGGAGGGACCAGAGCCTGCGGGTTTCCGCGTTCACGGGCAGAGCCGCTCCACCCGCCAGGCCGCGGCCGGGCTCTCCCGGACGTACCGGAGCCGGTCGTGCAGCCGGTTCTCCCGGCCCTGCCAGAATTCGATCGCGTCCGGCACCACGCGGAAACCGCCCCACTGCGGGGGCGCGGGGACCTTCTCGCCCTCCGGGTAGCGGGCGGCCAGCTCCTCGTAGCGGGCGGTCAGCTCCTCACGGGAGGCGACCACCGTCGACTGGTCGCTGGCCCAGGCACCCAGCTGGGAGCCGTGGGGGCGGGTGCGGAAGTACGCGACCGTCTCCTCACGTCCGACGCGGGCCGCGGTGCCTGTGACGACGACCTGGCGGGCGAGCGGGTGCCAGGGGAAGAGCAGCGAGACGTACGGGTTGGCCGTCAGCTCGCGGCCCTTGCGGGAGCCGTAGTTGGTGAAGAAGACCAGCCCGCGCTCGTCGTACCCCTTGAGCAGGACCGTGCGCGCGCTGGGCCGCGCGTCGCGGCCCGCCGTGGCGACGATCATCGCGTTCGGCTCCGGCAGGCCGAAGGCGGTCGCCTCGGCGAACCAGCGGGCGAACTGGGTGGTCCAGTCCGGAGCCAGGTCGGTTTCGAGCAGAGCGCCCCGTTCGCCGTACTCGCGTCGCATGTCCGCGGGGTCCGCCACGTGTCCTCCTCGATCGTCCCACCTGGCATGATGGCGCACCGCTGCCCCGGGCGGACGCTGTGGTGGAGGACTCACCGGCGGCACCGCACACCGGGCGCCTACG
>NZ_DATMVN010000765.1:0-11303 GCF_035563135.1 Streptomyces sp. | reverse complement strand
CAGCATCGGCAGCCGTCCCGCCGGGCGCTCGCCCTCCGCGCGGGTCAGGCCGTCGAGGAGGTTCCGGTAGTGCGCGGCCATCCGACGCACCGTCGGCGCGTCGAACAGGTCGGTGTTGTACTTCAGCACGCAGTGGAAGCGCCCGTCGGACCGGTCCTCGTACGCGGACAGCGTGACATCGAACTGCCCCTCTTCCTCAGGGAGTTCGATGTACTGCAGGGTGTACCCGAAGCGCTCCACGGCCACCTTGTGGGTGAGCAGGATGAACATCGCCTGGAAGACCGCCGAGCGGCTCGGGTCGTGCTGGAGGCCCAGCTGCTCCACGAGCAGCACGAACGGGTACTCCTGATTGTCGAGGCCCCCGAGGACCGTGTCCCGCACCCGGCCCAGCAGCTCGGCCACCGACGGCTCCCCGGCCAGGTTCACGTGCAGCGGCAGCGGATTGACGAAGTAGCCGTAGACGGAGGCGAACTCCTCCTCGGTGCGCCCGGTGACGGGGCTGCCGACCACGATCTCGTCCTGCCCCGACCAGCGCTGCAGCAGCAGGTAGTACGCGGTGAGCAGCACCGTGAACACGGTGACGTTGTGCTCCCGGGCCAGCGTCTGCACCCGGGCGCTGAGCTCGTCGTCGAGCTGGAAGAACTCGGAGGCGCCGTTGTCGGTCTGCACCGGTGGGCGCGGCCGGTCGGTGGGCAGTTCGAGCGCCGGGACCTCCGGCGGCAGGTGCTCCCGCCAGTACTCCAGCATCCGCCGCGCCTCGGGCCCGGCCAGGAAGCGGTTCCGCCGGTTGAGGAAGTCCAGGTAGCGGGCCCGGACCGGGGCCAGCTCCGCCGGCCGGCCGGTGCGCAGCCCGTGGTAGACCTCGAACAGCTCCTCGATGAAGGTGAAGGTGGAGATCGCGTCCGAGACGATGTGGTGGACCGCCTTCATCAGCACCCAGCGGTCCGGGGCCCGTCGGAACAGCCGCAGCCGCACCAGAGGATCCCGCTCCAGGTCGTACGGCCTGCGGTACTCCGCTACCAGCTGGGCGCGGACCTCGTCCCAGGGCAGCCCGGCCACATCGAGAAGACCGGTGTCGGCGATGGTCTCGGGCCGCACCCGCTGGACCGGACGCCCGTCCTCGGTGGTGATGTTGACGCGCAGGCTCGGATGCCGGGCGATCAGCGTCCGGAAGGCATCGAACAGCAGCTCCGGGTCGAGCTCCGCGCGCACCTCCACCGCGCCGCCGATGTTGTACGCGAAGCCGTCCGGGTTGAGCTGCCGGAGGAACCACAGGGCCTGCTGGTTGTGGGTGAGTGGGTAGCACGTCTCGTCGGTGAACAACTCCACCGCCGTCTCCGCCACCGGGCCCCCGGCCGCCGCGAGCTCGGTCAGCCCCGCGTGCAGCCGCTCGGTCAGCTCGCTCACCGGCCCATTGCTGAGCAGCGCCACCACCGGCAGCGAGACCCCCAGCTCGGTGTGGGTCCGGGCCCGCAGCTCCATGGCGAGCAGCGAGTCCAGACCGAGCGAGCCGAGCCGGGCGTCCGCGTCGACCAGCTCCGGCCGCACCCGCAGCACACCCGCCGCGAGGGCCGCGAACCGCTCGGCCACCAACGCCGTACGCGCCGCCTCGTCGGCGGCGCGGAACGCGTCGAGCAGACTGCCGCCCTGCCCCGCCGGGACCTCCCGCGCCGCCGTGGCGGCGAGCGCCGACACCAGCGGCGGCGGGGTGGGATACCAGGACAGGAACACCGGCCAGTCCACCACCGCGGCCACCAGCAACTGGGCCCGGTCCTGCCCGATCACCCGCTCCAGGACCGCCATGCCCGCCTCCGGCGCCAGCGAGCTCATCCCGCGCGCGTCCCGGTAGTGGGCGACCAGCCCGAGCTCCTCGATCATGCCGGTGGCCCACGGCCCCCAGTCCAGGCTGAGCGCGGGCAGACCGAGCGCCCGGCGGTGATGGGCGAGCGCGTCCAGGAACGCGTTCCCGGCCGCGTAGTTGACCTGACCGGCCGTGGTCAGCAGCGAGGCGACCGACGCGAACAGTACGAAGTGCTCGACCGGCTCGTCGCGCAGCAGCCGGTGCAGCAGGTACCCGCCGTGCACCTTCGGCCCGTAGCCCGCGTCGAACGCTTCGCGGTCCAACGACGGCAGCAGGACATCCCGCACCTGTCCCGCGAGGTGGAACACGCCCCGCACCGGCGGCAGACCGGCGGCCCGACGCCCGGCCAGCCAGCCCTCCATGGCCGCCGCGTCGGTCACGTCCACCGCGGCGACCAGCACCTCGGCGCCGAGCGCTTCGAGCTCGCGCAGGAACGCGACCCGCCGCCCCTCGGGGCCGCCCGGATCGAGCCCCCGCCACGCGCCGCGCTCCGGCACGCCGGTGCGGCCGAGCAGGACCAGGCGCCGGGCCCCGCGCCGTACCAGGGTGCGGCAGAGCAGCCGCCCCAGCGCCCCGAACGCGCCCGTGACCAGATAGGCGCCGTCCGCGCGCAGCCGCAGCGGCAGCGGACGGGTCAGCCCCGCGGGCGGACGCAGCCGGCTGAGGTGCCGCCGCCCGGACCGCAGCGCGATCTCGCCCTCGCCGTCGTCCGCCGTGAGCGCGCGCAGCAGCACTTCGGCCTCGCCGGGACACCCGGCCGGGTCGAGATCGATCAGTTTGCCGCTGTGACCGGTGAGCTCCTGCTGCCACAGCACCCGGCCGATGCCCCAGGCGGGCGCGCCGAACGGCTCCACCGGCTCGCCCGGCACCACCGCCTGGGCGCCCCGGGTGACGATGTGCAGGCGCCCCTCCGGGCACGCCTCGGGCAGCACCTGGGCGAGCAGGACGAGCGAGTAGCCGCCGACCGTGCCGATCCCGTCGAGGTCCGCCGCGCCGACCGTGTCCAGCGGGGGCAGATCGAGGTTCCACAGATGCACCACGGCTCCGAACCCCGGCCCGAGTTCGTCGAACAGCCTGCGCAGATCGGCCGCCGAATCGGGTCGCACGGTCATGTGCCGGGCCCCGCTTCGGTATCGGCTGCCCGGGCGGACCAGCCGGCACCGCCCGCCGCGCGCCACGACCGCCTCGGCCATCCGCGCGCCGAGCCCGCCCTCGTCGGCGAAGACCACCAGGTCGGGCGCGGGGGAGCCGTCGGGACCGTCCCCGGTCCCCTCGGCGGTCCCGCCGTCCCCCGGCGCCTCGGTGGGCGTCTCCTCCCAGACCACCTCGGCCAGCCAGCCGTCGATGGTGCCGAGCTTCACCGAGGAGGCCGCCCGGTCCACCGCCGCCGCGCGGAAGCCGCTGATCCGGCCGAGCGGCGTCCCGTCCTCGGCGTACAGGGCGAGGTCGCCGACCAGTTCCTCGTCGCTCTCCGCGGTCACCGTCGCGTGCGCCCACAGGGCCTGGTCGCCGACCGCGTCCAGCCGCAGCTCCGCGATGCCGACGGGCAGCCGGATCCCGGCGGACCGGCCGTCGTCCGGCGTCACCGCGGTGAGCATGGTCTGGAAGCAGGCGTCCAGGAGCACGGGGTGCACATGGCAGTCCGCGGCCCCGTCGCCCATGCCCGGGGTGGACCGGATCAGCGACAGCGCCTCGCCGGGCGCCGTCCACACCTCGTCGATCGCCCGGAACGCCGGGCCGTAGCGGTAGCCGAGCGCCGCCAGCTCGCCGTAACACGCCTCCCGGTCGAGCCGACGCCCCGCCCGCGCCCGTACCGCGTCCGTGTCCAGCGGTTCCGCGACCCGGCGTGGCTGCCCGGTGCGGACGACCCCGCTCGCGTGGACCGTACGGTCCGGAGCCCCGGTCCCGGAACCGGCGAGGGAGGCGATGGTGAACCCGGCCTCCTCCGGGGCGAAGGTGAGCTGGACGGTGGTCGCCTCGCCGTCGGGCAGGAACAGGGCCCGGGAGAACTCGACGTCGGCCAGGGTCGCCGTGTCGCCGCCGGTCAGCGCCCGGACCGCCTGCGCGGCCATCTCCAGGTACCCGGCGGCCGGGAAGACCGTGCTGTCCTCGATCCGGTGGTCGGCCAGGTACGGCAGCCGCTCGGTGTCCAGGCGGCTCTCCCAGGTCGGCTGCAGCGCGGAGGTGCGTCGGCCGAGCAGCGGGTGGTCCAGCCGGCCGAGCCGGATCTGTTCCACCGGCGCGGGCTCCACCCAGTACCGCTCCCGCTGCCACGGATAGGCCGGCAGCGGCACCGGCCGCCCCACGGGCTGGAGCACCGACCAGTCCACGTCGACGCCCAGCGTGTACAGCTCCGCGAGGGAACGGGCGAACCGCTCGGGCTCGTCCTCCCGGCGCCGGATCGACGGCAGCGTCACCCCCTCGACGGCCCGGTCCTCCAGGCACTCCCGGATCGAGTGGCCGAGCACCGGGTGCGGACCGATCTCCAGGAACAGCGTGTACCCGTCGTCGACCAGCCGGTCGACCGCGGCACGGAACCGGACGGGCCGCCGGACGTTCTCCCACCAGTACGCGGCGTCCAGCTCCGGCCCCCGCGCACGCCCCTCGCGGGCGGTCAGATACAGCGGGAGACCGGCGGCGCGCGGCGCGATCCCGGCCAGCGCCTCGTGCAGCTCGGCCTCGATCGGGTCCATCCGCACGCTGTGGTAGGGCACTTCGACGTCGAGGAACCGGGCGAAGACCTGCTCCCGCTCCAGCCGCCCGGCGAGCTCCCCGAGGGTGTCCCGGTCCCCGGACAGCGTCACCGACGCCGGGCTGTTCACGGCGGCGACCGACACGTGGTCCCGGTACGGGCGGACCAGCCGCTCGGCCTCTTCCTCGGACAGGTTCGCCGCCAGCATCACGCCGGTGCCCGCGAGCCGGTGCTGGAGGGCGCTGCGCGCCAGCGCGATCCGGACGGCGTCCTCCAGGCCGTACACCCCGGCCTGGTGGAAGGCCGCGATCTCGCCGGTGCTGTGCCCGACGACGGCGTCCGGCCGCACCCCGTGGTGTTCCCACAGCGCCGCGAGCCCCGCCTGGACGGCGAAGTTGGCGGGCTGGGCGAGCCAGGTCTCGGCCATCCGGGACTCCGCCTCGGGCCGGGTCAGCTCGTCGAGCAGCGACCAGCCCGCCTGGCGCCGGACCTCCCGATCGCAGCGCTCGACCGCCTCCCGGAACACGGGCTCGGCGTCCAGGAGCTCGCGCCCCATGCCCCACCACTGCGGCCCCATGCCGGTGAACACCCACACCAGCCGCTGCGCCCCGGGCTCCCGGAGGCGGCCACGCACGGCCCGGGGGTGCTGCTCCCCGCGCTCGCAGGCGGCCAGTACCTCGTCGAGGGAGCCGGGCGGGCCGAGGGGGGAGTGGACGACGGCGAGGCGCTCCTCGAAGTGCTGGCGGCGGTGGGCCAGGGTGTGCCCGAGGTCCGCGAGAGGCACTCCGGCGGCAAGTTCGCGGCGGACGCCCGCGGCCAGTTCGGCCGGGCCCGACGCGTGCCGGGCGCTCAGCGGGAGGACCGAGCGGGCGGGCGTCCGGGCCGTCGCGCGCGGCTCCTCCGGCGGGCGGGGCGGCGCCTCCTCCAGCAGGACGTGGGCGTTGGTGCCGCCGAAGCCGAAGGAGTTGACGCCCGCCCGCGCGGGTCCCTCGTGCTCCGGCCAGTCGACCGGTGCGGTCGGGATCTCGAAGGGCAGCGCGGCGAAGTCGACGGCGGGGTTGGGCTGTTCGAGGTTCAGGTGCGGTGGGATGCGGCGGTGCCGGAGGGCCAGCGCCGTCTTGATCAGGCCCGCGACGCCGGCGGCGGCCTCCGTGTGCCCGATGTTGGTCTTGACCGAGCCGACGTAGCACCGCGCCCCAGGCGCCCGGCCCTGCGCCAGCACCCGGCCCAGCGCCCGCGCTTCGATCGGGTCGCCGACGGGGGTGGAGGTGCCGTGCGCCTCGACGTACTGGAGGCTGCCCGGTGTCACTCCCGCCTCGGCGCAGACCCGCTCGATGAGCCTGGCCTGGGCGTCGGCGCTGGGCACGGTGATGCCGTTGGTGCGTCCGTCCTGGTTCACCCCGCTGCCGATCACCACGGCGTGCACCGGGTCGCCGTCGCGCAGCGCGTCCGGGAGGCGCTTGAGCGCCACGACGCCGACGCCCTCGGCCCGTACGTAGCCGTCGGCGGAGGCGTCGAAGGCGCGGGAGCGTCCGTCGGGGGAGAGGAAGCCGCCCTTGGTCTCGGCGATGGTGTACTGCGGCGCGAGGTGCAGCAGGGTGCCTCCGGCCAGGGCGAGTTCGCTCTCGCCGCGCTGCAGGCTCTGGCAGGCCAGGTGGACCGCGACCAGGGAGGAGCTGCACGCCGTGTCGATCGAGACGCTGGGGCCGCGGAAGTCGAGGCAGTGCGAGATGCGGTTCGAGACCATCGTCATCATCGTGCCGGTCGCGGTGTGCGCGGCCAGCGTCTCGAAGCCGAGGTCGGCGAACTGCAGGATCTTGTAGTCCAGGGTGAAGGCGCCGATGAAGACGCCGACGTCCCGCCCGGCCAGTTCGGCGGGCCGCTGCCCGCCGTCCTCCAGCGCCTCCCAGGACACCTCCAGGAGCTTGCGCTGCTGCGGGTCCATGTGCTCGGCCTCGCGCGGGCTGATCCCGAAGAAGTGGGGGTCGAACTCGTCGAAGCCGTCGATGTAACCGCCCCGGCCGCCGGTCAGCCGGCCCGGCTTGGCCCGGTCGCGGCTGCCGAGGGTCGTGGTGTCGTACCGGTCCGCCGGGGTGGGGACGAGACAGTCCCGGCCTTCGATCAGGTTGCGCCAGAAGGACCGGTGGTCACCCGCGTGTCCGGGGAGCCGGCAGCCGATGCCGATGATGGCGACCTTGTCGCGGTGGGCGGCGCTGGGTGAGTCCGTCATGGTCCAATCCGGTGGGGACGACGCCTCGGTACGGGCCGGGCGGGGGCGTATGGGGGCACGACGCCGGTACGGCGCGGGACTGCGCGGTACGGGGCGGGGAGGTCGCGGTACGGAGTGGGTGTGCGGTACGGGGGACTACGCGGTGTGGGGCGGGCGGCGCACGGGGTGGAGCAGGCTGGCGACGATCGAGCCGGTCTCCGGGAACGTGGCGGGGTCCTTGACACCGACGATCGCCGGGCGGCGGTCCGGTCGCCAGGTGAAACTGCCGAAGAGGCGGTCCCAGACCGAGAGGTCCACGCCGAAGTGACCGGCCTCGGCCAGGTCGGCGCTGTGGTGCAGCCGGTGTTGCTCGGGGCTGGCCAGGACGTGGTGGAGCGGACCGAGTCGGACGTCCACGTTCGCGTGCACGAAATAACCTTGGACAAGGGTGAAAAGCGCCACCGCGAAAAGGCAGTCGGCGGAGAATCCGAGAAATCCCAGCGTCAATTGGACCGTGCCCTGTTTGAAGGCGACATCCAGTAGGTGGTTGACGCCGTTATTGGCGACGTTCACTTTTCCCGGGACGTGATGAATTCCGTGTACCTTCCACAGCCACCGATTGGAATGCGCCCAGCGGTGGGCGAGGTAGCCGGTCAGTGAGGAGGCCAGCAGCGCGAGGGGCACCTCGGCCCCGAGCGCGAGCCCCGGTCCCGTGACGGGGGTCGCGGCCAGAACGGCCGCGACGACCGACTGGCCGAGCACGGCGCCGGCCATGGTGAATCCGAAATAGGCTGCGTACCAGCACAGTTCCCGGCCGCTCGGGTGCCAGTCGGTCCGGTGCGGGATCAGCCGCTCCAGCGCCGCGAGATAGACGATGGTGCCGATCAGGAAGAGCTGGACGGCCCGGCCCCGGTCCCAGTCGAAGCGCAGAACCGAGGTGAAGAGCCAGACTGCGGACAGGAGCAGAATCGGGTACGCGGCATAGCGGAGACACTCGCGGGCGGACGCGCCGGTGGTCCACGCATTCGCCGGCAGCGACCCCGTATCGGGTCCATCTTCCATGCGGAGAATCTCCATCACATCCGAATAGGGAGTTCGCAGAGTAGCAGTGGACGCGAGGGGCCGTGAATGGGTGGACGGCGTTTTTTGGCCAGCGCGGTAAGGGGGGCGCACGAGGGTAATTTATAAGAAGAAGTTCTTTTCATTGTTCGGTGCCCGTGGGGCGGAGTGGAGGACGCGGGGTGCCGGTGACCGGAAGTAACGCTTCCGCACTCGCGTGGGCGGCGCCGGCCATGCCGGTCGCCACCCGCGTAGAGCGGTTACCGCGTGGTCCCGGGCCCGGCGGATATGCCCGAAACCATCGCCCCGTGGGAGCGCGTGCGGGGCCACGGGCGGAACACGAGCCGTACGACTCGGCGGCCGGACCGCACAGGAGCCCGCAAGGGGAGAATGGCCCGGGTGTACAGGCCCACCCAACCTGACGGCCCGTCAACGTTGCAGGCGGTCGGACAAGGGACGATCCCCGGCCGCCGGAGGCTCCCGTGCGGGCAGGGGCATTGCGTGAAGTGATCTTGTCCGGGTCCGTCAGGTGAGCCCGAGGGCGGTCAGGGGCGGCGGTAGTCGCGGGCGGCGCGTCGAGGGGCCGCGGCCATGTTGGCGGCACCGTCCTGGCGATGAACCCCGATGGCGAGGTTGCGCAGGGAGGCCATGGTGCGGTGCGGATGACCGGTGCGGACCTTGGAGTCGTCCTTGCGGAAGGTCCGGTCGCAGACGTGGTGCAGAAGGTTCTCGATGCCCCAGTGGCCTCTGATCCAGGAAGCGAGTTCGGGGCCGGGGGCGAGGCTGGTGATCAGGTGGATCCGCTCGATCGTGAGTTCTCCGGTGGCCCGGTCCAGGCGCCACCGGACGATCTGGAGGGCCTGTTTCACGTCGGGGTGGTCGAGGTGGTCAAAGGCGCCGGCCTTCAGCCGAACCGGCAAAGACCGCAGAATGCCTCGCAGGTTATCTGTGGGCGGTCCTCGGTGACCCCGAACACGATGCGAGGTGGCGGGCCGCGCACCGCGTCCGACTCCTCGTCGAACTCGGCTGCAAAGAAGAACTCGACGCGCTCCAGCGCTTCGCGCTGGGCACTCTCGACGTGACGCCGTTCCACGACGCCCGTCTGCCCTTCTATGGCCGACACGCCCTCCAACGGCTGCTCTTCGCCCTCGCGCGGGCCGCTCAGAACACAGCAATGCACCTGGGAGTCGGTGAAGTGGCCACCGAGGGGTTGCCGGACGATGCCCGGATGTTCGGCGCGCAGGGCGGCGAGGCCAGCGGTAGCCAGGCCGCATCGCTGACAGGGCGGGTCGGAGTGAGGCTGCTCGACCCATTCCAGTCGGCAGCGGCTGCAGATCGTGTAGTCGACGGCGAAGACGGACTCGCCGGGTCGGCCGCGCGTCGGCGCCATCCGGTTCGCTCAGCAGAGATGGTGTCCTGCCGTGGGGTGCCCAGTTCGGGAATGACCGGGCGACTCCGTCGTCGGCCGGACCGCCCGCGGCTGATCCACATCAGCACCTCGCGCCAGGGCTCTCGCCCTGATGCTCGCCCCACCAGGTGGGCCTGACCGGCAAGGCGCCGTGCGGCCTGTACGGCGTCATCGCTCGCCATGCCTTCATACCCCCAGTACGAGCGGGTGTGGAGGGCTGAGCAGTCCTGTTGGGGCGTGCGGCAGGCTTCGCCGTCGGTACCTGGTGAGAGGGCGGGGTCTGCTGTCCGGGGACCGGTCGGGGCCCACTCCTTGAGCGGCGTCAGCGGAGCCATGGTGATCCGGCTCGGCGGCGGCCCGCCGGCCCCCCATGTCGTTTCCGCCTTCCCCGTGCCGGGAAGCCGCACATCATGAACCACTCCGAAGCTCCCGTACTGGACGCTCTGAGGGCATACCAGGCGCAGGAACAACTGCCGTTCACTCCCCCCGGTCACAAGCAGGGCCGGGGGGCTGACCCAAGAGTGCGGGCCGTGCTGGGAGACGCTCTTTTCGGCGCGGACATGCTTGCTGTGTCCGGGCTGGACGACCGGACCACGTCGCAGGGGATCCTGAAGCGGGCGGAAGACCTGATGGCCGACGCCGTGGGCGCCGAGCACACGTTCTTCTCCACCTGTGGAAGCTCGCTGTCGGTGAAGGCCGCCATGCTGTCCGCCGCCGGACCGCATGAGAAACTTCTGGTCGGACGCGATGCGCACAAATCAGTCATCTCCGGGCTGATCCTCGCGGGTATCCGCCCGGTGTGGGTCGATCCTCAGTGGGACCCCGAGCTCCATCTGGCCCACCCGCCGGCCCCCGAGGCGTTCCGGGCGGCATTCGAACAGCATCCGGACGCGCGAGGTGCGCTGGTCACCAGCCCCACCCCTTACGGGACCTGCGCCGACATCGGAGCCATCGCGACGCTGTGCCACGAGCGGGGCGTACCGCTGATCGTGGACGAAGCCTGGGGAGCGCACCTGCCCTTCCACCCCGAGCTGCCCGCCTGGGCCATGGACGCCGGTGCGGACGTGTGTGTCACGTCGGTCCACAAGATGGGCTCCGGCCTCGAACAGGGATCGGTCTTCCACCTGCAGGGCGACCTGATCACCGCGCAGACCCTCGCCTCCCGCGCCGACCTGCTGGACACCACCAGCCCCTCGGTCCTCATCTACGCGGCCCTGGACGGCTGGCGCCGCCAGATGGTGGAACACGGCCGCGAGATCCTGGACGAAACCCTCTCAAGGACCCGCCGGGTGCGCGCGGCCATCGAGGACATCGAGGGCCTGCACGTCAACGACCGTGATGACTTCTGTGCACCCGGACGTGCCTTCGACATGGACCCCCTACAGGTCTTCATCGACCTCAGCGCGGTCAAGTTCAGCGGTTACGACGCCGCCGACTGGATGCGCCGGAACCATCGCATCAACCTGCACACGTCCGACCACCGGCGCATCAACGCCCAGCTCACCCATGCCGACGACGACACGACGACGGAGCGGCTCCTCGACGGCCTGCGTGACCTGGTGGCCCGTGCCGACGAGCTGCCGCCTGCCCCGGACATCCGCATCCCGGACCCCGGCGATCTCCGCCTCCAGCAGGCCACGCTTCCGCGCGACGCCTTCTTCGGCGACGTCGAGCAGGTGCCCGCGGACAGAGCGGTCGGCCGGATCTGCGCCGAGATGCTGACGCCCTATCCCCCGGGAATCCCCGCCGCCCTCCCCGGCGAACTGCTCGACCGGGCCGCAGTGGACTACCTGCGGACCGGTGTCGACGGGGGGATGCTCATCCCCGATGCCGCCGACAGCACGCTCGGCACGATTCGTGTGTCCGTGCACGACGTCGGCGCCGACTGACCGGGCGCCGCGGCCCTTGAGTACGGTCTCGTACAGAGGCTCCATGACGGCGGCGGTGAGGTACGGCCGCCGGGAACCCCCGAATCCCTGTCATCAATTCGGGTGATGCCACGGCGGGGCCGGTGGCCTGCCCGAACGGTCCGGGTGGTTCGGCCACGGCGGCCGACCCTGCTGCACCGCGGCGG
>NZ_DATMVN010000764.1:0-5359 GCF_035563135.1 Streptomyces sp. | reverse complement strand
GCCGGTCCTCGGGCAGCGGCTCCTCCAGCAGCGGCCTGCGTGACCGGTTCCAGGTCTCCCCCGCCCGGTCCAGGAAGTCCCCCCACCGCGCCCCGGCCCCCTCGCCGAGCGCCCGGTCCAGCGCCCCGGTCACCCCGGCCCGTGAGGCGTTGGGAAGCGACACCTCGGTGCCGTCCGCGAAGAGATGACGGCTCGCCGGGTCGACCTGGGTGAGCGTGACGCACTGCTCCAGGCTCTCCCTGCCCGTCTTCACGAAGAGGTCGCGGTAGACCGCGGGAAGGTGCAGCAGCCCGGGGCCGGTGTCGAAGACGAAGCCGTCGCGGGAGAACCGGCCGAGCGAGCCGCCGTAGGTCTTCGACCGCTCGTACACGGTCACCCGGTGGCCTGCCACGGAGAGCCGGGCGGCCGCCGCCATCGCGCCCGTCCCGGCGCCGATCACCGCAATTCGTGCCATGGCAGTGACCCTAAAGGGTGCCGCCGGCAGTTCAGCAGTGAGGGCGGCGCCTGCCCGCCCCCGCTGGTCGTCCCTCCTCGCACCGCTGTGACCTGCGGCGCAGGAAGCGGCGGATCCGGGAGGCCAGGAAGAGCAGTGTCACCAGGCCGAGCAGCAGGAGGACCCCGGCGAGAACGGCCGCAGCCACCGGGTCGAACATCGCGAAGGTGATGATTCCGGCGGCCCCGAGGTCCTCCGCGACACTGACCCCGACATTGCTGAACGGTTCGGGCGAGGTGTTGACCGCCATCCTGGTGCCGGCCTTCATCAGATGGCTCATCAGCGCGGTGGACCCGCCCACGGCTCCCGCGGCGAGTTCCGGCAGGGACCCGCTCTCCCCGGCCAGCAGCGCCGCGACGACCGCGCCGGCCACGGGTCTGATCACCGTGTGCGCCGCGTCCCAGGCCGAGTCCACGTACGGGATCTTGTCGGCCACCGCCTCGCACAGGAACAGCACACCCGCGGTGACGAGCACATCGGTGCGCTGCAGTGACCCGGGCACCTCGTCGGTGAGACCGGTCGCACCGAAGACGCCGAGGAGGAGGACCACCGCGTAGGCGTTGATCCCGCTGGCCCAGCCGCTCGTGAACACCAGGGGGAGCACGGACACGGACGCGATCGTAGCCAGTGGGCGGGGCGCCCGGGTGGGCCCTGCCGCTCAGCTCTGAGTATTCCTACCCAGTGCGGCAGATGAGTAGATGAGCGGATGGGCCCTCACCTGCGCGGACGGAAGAGTGGAGACCACGGAAGGGGCGCGGCGCCAGGACCGCCGGCACGGGGCGGCGGAACGGCGCGGCACCCCGGACGTGACGGGGGCGCACGGCGCGGAGCTCCGGGACCACGGGGGACACGGGGTCACGGGGGAGGGCTCCGCGACGTCACGCAGCGCCGGTCCGGTGGAATTCGGGGGGATCGAATTCCACCGGACCGGCGCTTTTCCGTGTGCGGACCGGCGCTTTCCCGGACGCGGACCGCAGAAGGTGCTCTCAGCGTCCGCCGACCCGGCCGTGCAGCAGCAGGGACAGGGCGCGGTGCACATCGTCGAGCGACCGTCCGGGCTGGAACGCCTGCCAGTCGAGAGCCGCCACCAGGACCATCCCCACCAGTGCGGCGGCCGTCAGCTGGATGTCGATCTCCTCACTGAGCTCGCCGCCCGCGACGCCTTCCCGGAGCACCCCCTCCACCACGGCGACGGCTTCCTGCCGCAGGACCAGGAGGGTCGACTGCCAGGCACGGTTGGTGCGCCAGAGTTCGGCGACGTACAGCTGGGTGAAGGCCGGGTAGCGGTCGATGAAGACCAGGCCGGCCCTGACCATCGCGTCCAGCGCCTCCACACGGGTGCCGCCGCGCGCGTCCGTCGCGTCGGCGGCGGAACGCAGCGACTGCGTGAGCAGCCCGACGCCGTGCCGCAGCAGCTCCTCGAACAGCTCGGTCTTGCTCTTGAAGTTGTAGTAGACCGTGCCCTTGGCGACCCCGGCGCGCTCGGCGATCTCGTCCACCGTCGTCGCGGAGAAGCCCTTCTCCGCGATGAGGGTCACCGCCGCCTCGTAGAGCTTCTGCCGGGTGACCTGGCGGCGCGTGGTGCTACTGCTGTCCATACGCACGATTCTCACAGGTCCCGGCGCGGTCACAGACTCAGCTCCGGGTGCAGCCGGTCCAGTGTCCACACCTGCTTGCGCCGGGCGGACAGGGCTGTCAGCGCCAGTGCGCCCGCGGTGAAGGCCAGCAGCACGGCGCAGCCCTGCCAGACCGGGGCGAGCCCGCCGCCCGTGATCAGCCGCCGCAGCCCGTCCACGACATAGGTCATCGGCAGCCAGGGGTGGATCGCGCCGAAGAAGCCCGGACTGGTCTGGACGGGATAGGTGCCCCCGGCCGAGGTCAGCTGGAGCATCAGCACCGCCAGGACGAGGATCCGTCCTGCCGCGCCGAAACGGGCGTTGAGCCACTGCACGATCGCGGCGAAGCAGCAGGTCACCAGGGCCAGGAAGCCGATCGTGCCGACGGTGTGCGTCATCTGCAGGCCGAGCCGCCAGTGCAGCACCGACATCAGGGCGGCGACCTGGAGCAGGCCCGTGGCGGCGACCGGCAGCCAGCCCGCGAGGGCGATGCGCCACGCCGGGGCCCCGGCCGCGAGAGCCCGCCGGCTGAGCGGCTGGATCAGCATGTACGCCACCATCGAGCCCACCCACAGCGAGAGCGGGATGAAGTACGGCGCGAAGCCGGTGCCGTAGTTCGGCGCCGTGTGCAGGGAGGAGGAGGCCAGCTGCACGGGGTCGGCCATGACACCGGTGCGGGCGTCGCGGGCCTTCTCGTCGTAGTCGGGGATCCTGCCGACCCCGTCGTTCAGCCCCTGGGCGAGCGTCGCGGAGCCGTCACCCAGCCGGTACAACCCGCTCTTCAGGGTCGTGGCGCCCGACTTGAGCTTCTTGACGCCGGCGTCCAGATCCCCGGCCCCCGCCCTGGCGCTCCCGAGGCCGGTGTGGAGCGCGTCGGCGCTCTCGGCGACCTTGTGCGCGCCGGTGTTGAGGGCGTTGATCCTCGTCACGGCGGACTCCAGGTCCGTGTCCAGATCCGGTGAGCGCTTCGCCAGGGCGTCGGCCTGCTTCTCCAGGGCGGACAGCTGGGCGCGCAGCTTCGTCAGATCGCCCTTCTGGTTCATGACCAGCGCGTTCACGTCCTCGGACACCTCGGCGACATCCGCTGCCGCCTCCTTGGCGCGCTTCAGCTGCGGGCAGACCCCCGGGTCGGGCAGCGGCTGGTCCTCGCAGCGGACGCGGTGGACCTCGGCCAGGTCGTCGGAGGCCGTGCGGGCCGCGGCCGAGGCCGTGGGCGCCGCTTCGGCCAGCAGGCCGAGGTTCTCCCGTACGGCCTTCGAGGAGTCGGCCACCAGCCGGGCGGTGTCCCCGATGGCCTTGCCGTTGTCCTTCAGGAAGGGGCGGACGTCCGCGGCGACCGCGTCGACCTCGTCCGTGAGCAGCTGGGTGCCGCCGGCGACCTGCCGGGACCCCGTCTCCAGGTCGCCGGCCCCCTTGTCCAGCCCGGCGATGCCGGTGGAGAGCGTGCCGCTGCCCGCCTTGGCGTCCTTGAGGCCGTCCGCGAGGTCCTTGGAGCCCTTCTTCGCCCGCGTGAGGCCGCTCCTGAGGTCGTCGGCCCCCTCGGCCGCCTTCGCGGTCGCGTCGTGCAGTCCCGAGAAGTCGATGAAGATCCGGTCCAGGAAACCGCGCGAGGCCTTCGTGGACGCGGCACTGCGGACCTCGGCGAGTACGGTCCTGGAGATCTGCCCGACGAGGTAGTTGTTGGCGTCGTTCGTACGCACCCGCAGGGCGCCGGCGGCGGGGGAGTCCCCGGCGCTCGAGGCGATCCGCTCGCTGAAGTCCGACGGCATGGTCAGCGAGAGGTAGTACGTCCCGTCCTCCAGGCCCCTTTCGGCCTCGGCGGAACCGGCCTCGTGCCAGTCGAAGACCTTGGAGCCGAGCAGCCGGCCGGCGATCTCGTCCCCGGCCGCGAGGTGTTCGCCCCCGCTGACCGCGCCCTCGTCCTCGTTGACGAGCGCCACGGGGATGCGGTCGAGCCGTCCGTACGGGTCCCAGAAGGACCAGAGGTAGAGCGCCCCGTACAGCAGGGGCAGCAGGAGGAGTGCCACGAGCGCGGCACGCGGCATCCGGCCCCTGCCGAACCGCCGCAGCTCAAGAGCGGCCAGTTCCGGCGATCGCATCGGCCGTCCCCTTCCCGGTCGTCGTGTCGTCGGCGGGCGCAGGAGGTCCGGCCGCCGGGCGGGTGCGTACGGTGAGCGCGTCCTCGGGTGCCTCACTGCACACGGCCAGCACGGTGGTCCCGCCGGCCGCGATCGTGCGCAGGAGTTCCCAGACCGGGCCGCGGTCCGTGGCGGAGAGCTTGAGGTCGGTGTCGTCCACGGCGAGGAGCCGCGGGCGGCCCATGAGGGCGAGGGCGACGGAGAGACGCAGGGCCTCCGGACGCTCCAGGTCGCGCACGGAGGTCCGTTCGGCCTTGGGCAGGGCAGCGGGATCGAGCCCCGCGGCCTCCAGCGCGGTGTCGATCACCGCACGCGCCGCGGCGGCGCGCTCGGCGCGGGGGCGCAGCAGGGAGCGTGGCGAGCCGCCGAACCGGCGCCGCAGCAGGGCCCGTTCCCGCAGGTGCTCGGCCACAGTGAGGGAAGGGTCCAGTTCGCTGACCCCGGGGACCGGGCCCAGCGCGCTGAAGCCGCGTACGGCGGCGAGCCGTCCGGGCAGGCGCTCGCCGCCGACCTCGGCGTGGCCGTGCGTGGAACGCATCCGGCCGGTGAGTGCGAGCAGCAGACACGTACGGCCCGAGCCGGAGGGGCCCTCGACGGCGACGAGCGAACCGGGGCCGGCGGCGAGGTCCACCCCCCGGAAGGCCCAGCCGCGCGGGCCCTTCAGCCCGAAGTCCTCGGCGCTCAGCGCCGCCCCGTGCGGGCTCTCCATGATCCCGCCCCCCTTCTTTTTGAACTGACCAGTCAGTGCAAAAAGCTAGCCCGTTCTTGCGGTCGAAGCAAAACGCCTGGTCAGAGCGGGTTGATGAGGGATTGTCAGTGGTGGCCCTCACGATGGATGCATACGGCTACGGAGCCGTCACACGACGACAGGAGGTTCGTCATGGCCAGCTCGTCCGCAGCCGCCGCCCCGCGGCGCCGCGCAGGCAGCCCTGCCCCCTCACTGACCGGTCCGGCAACCGATGTCCACCCCGTGCTGCGCCGCGCCTCGGCGCCGCCCGCCGCACTCGATCTGCTCGCCCAGGCCCGAGCCGGACTGGACGAGGCCGCCGTCCTGGACGTGCCCAACGAGCGGTACGCCACCGCCCACCTCGCCGCGCTCCGCGCCGCCGCCG
>NZ_DATMVN010000763.1:0-4187 GCF_035563135.1 Streptomyces sp. | reverse complement strand
CGCCGCCCGGGGGGCAGGAATCGTCGCCAGGGGCTGCGCGTACGCCGGCGCGCCGCCTGCCGTGCCGCTTCCGGCGCCGCCCCGGACATGGGTGTCCGGGGCGTACAGCGGACCGGCGCCGGCCGGGACGGGCAGGGCGGGGACGACGGGGGTGACGGCGGGGGTGCCCGTCAGGGCCGGAGCGGGGAGGGCGGCTGCCGGGAGGGCCGCCCCGCGACGGCGTCCGAAGCGCCCCGCGCCACCGGGCGCAGCCGTCCGTACGCCGAGCCGCGACACCTCGCCGGTCAGCTCCGCGAACAACTCCGTGTCCGTCACGCGCGTCTCCACCCCGAACAGCGTCGAGAGCGCCGGGCGGGGACGCTCCGTCCGGAGGGCGACCACCTCGCGCAGGACACCCGTCAGCTGCTCCGCCATCTCCGCGGCCGAGGAGAACCGGCGGGCCGGATCCGGTTCCGTGGCCCGCACGAGCAGCCGGTAGAACGACTCGTACCTCCGGAACACGTCGATGTTGTCCGGGTCGGGCAGCGAGTCCACGAAGACGTTGGTGTACCCCTGGAAGTCGAAGGTGAGCACCGCGAGCGTCCGCGCGACGGTGTAGAGGTCGGAGGCCACGGACGGGCCGGTCCCGGCCACCTCCGGCGCCTGATAGCCGACGGTGCCGTAGACGGCCGACCGGTCGTCGTCCATCCTGCGCACCGCGCCCATGTCGATGAGCTTGAGCTGGTCCTCGGTCTGGATCGCGTTGTCGACCTTGAAGTCGCAGTACAGCAGGTTGCGGCTGTGCAGGTGCCCGAGCGCCTCCAGCGCCTCGATCCCGTACGCGCAGGCCTGTTCGACCGGCAGCGGGTCCCGCTTCCCGGCCGGTGTGCGGCGCTCGTTGGCGATCTCCTTGAGCGACTTCCCGCCGATGTACTCCATCACGATGTAGCCGTCGAGCGAACCGGTGCGCTGGTCCAGGTGTTCCACGAAGTTGTAGATGCGGACGATGTTGGAGTGCTCGATCTCCGCGAGGAAGCGCCGCTCGGAGATGGCCGCCGCCATGGCGTCCTGGTCCCCGGTGTCCAGCAGGCCCTTGAGGACCACCCAGCGGTCGGAGACCGCGCGGTCCACCGCGAGGTAGACCCAGCCGAGCCCGCCGTGCGCCAGGCAGCCCGCGACCTCGTACTGCCCGTGCACGATGTCACCGGCGCGCAGCTTGGGCACGAAGGAGTAGGGGTGGCCGCACTTGGTGCAGAACCCCTCCGTACGGCCCGGCCGGTCCCCGCGGGCCCGTCCCACCGGCGCGCCGCAGTCGGACCGCGAGCAGAACCGCTTCCGCTCGGGGACCTCGGGTTTCTCCATCACCGCGGTGTGCGGGTCGGGCCGCGGTACGTCGGGCACGAGGACGAGGCCCGCGCCCAGCCTGCCGCGCCCGGAGACGGAACCCGTGGAGACGCCCGAGGAGCGCACCGACACCGAGCGCGGCGCGGAGCCTTCGGACAAGGAGAGGGAGAGCCGCCCGGACACCGAACGCCGTGAGGTCGACGAGCGGGACGAGGAGCGCGCGGACGCCTGCGAACCGGACCGCCGGGAGGTGCTGCCGCTTCCCCTGCCCCCGGCCGCCCCGCCGCCCGCGATGCCGGTGGGCGGCGAACCCACCATGCCCGTCGGCGACACGACCGGCGCGAGGCCGCAGGTGTCGCAGTACAGTTCGCCGCCGCCCATGTCCTCGTATCCGCCCCCGCACGAGGGGCGCTGGCACTCCGTGCTCATGGTCTCTCCCCCTGTCCGTCGTGCCCGCCCGTACGGCGCGGTGCCAGCAGGTCGGTGGCGGCCTGCTGATAGCGCAGCACCGCCTGTTCGGCGACGCGCAGATCACACGGTGCGCTCCACAGCATCCGGCGGGCCGCGTCGTACCGCTCGATCAGGAACGGGTCCTCCGCCAGGCCGTGCCGGGCCACCTTCGCCCGGTAGGCGTCGAGCCTGCCGCGCAGCTCCGCACGGACCGCGAGCGGCGCCGTGACGGACGTCAGCGACTCGCGGGCGCGCAGCAGTTCGTCCTCGGCCTCCCGCTCCAGCGAGTCCAGCAGCGGCGACAGCCGGTTCCACCGGGCGTGCCTGCGGTGTTCGGACGCGGCGGCCAGCCGCTCCTGCAGCGCGGTCGGGGGGCCGCTGACGGCGGGCACCTCCGAGGCGGCGATCTTCGCCAGCACCTCACCGCGCGCGGAGCGGGCCTCCGAGAGCGTCCGGTCGGCGCGGGACAGGACGTCACGCAGCTGCGCCAGACGCTGCTCGGCGTCCTGCCGGACCGCGAGCACCGCCTCGACCTCCCGGCGTACGTCATCGAGGGCGCGGGCCGCCCGGTCGTAGCGTGCGGTGTCGGGGCGCCCGCCGCCGGGTGCCGCGCTGCCGGGGCCGGGCAGCCAGAACGCCAGCGGATCGGAGATGACCTGCGCCCGCAGCGTGGTCAGCTCCTGGGTGATCGCCTCCAGGTCGTCCCCGGCCGGATGCTCCCCGGGCCGGACACCGACGGAGTGCGCCAGCGAGCGTGTGCGGCGCAGCTCCGCGGCGAGCAGGTCTATCCGGGCGGGCAGCGCCGACCACACGGAGTCCGCGGCGACGACCATGTCCAGCGAACGGGCGTACAGGTCGTTCATCCGGGCGACCAGCTCCTCCAGCGTGAACCGCTCGGAGAGCCTGGCCGGACCGCCGGTCGAGGACCCCGGGCCGGCCGTTCCCGGGGCGACCGCTCCCGGGGCGGCGACGGTCACGCTGTCGCCGCGCAGTACGTCGGTCAGGGCGGCCAGGTCGTCCTTGCCGGGGTGGCGGCGCCCGGCCCGGATCTTCCGGGCCCTGGCCAGCGCCCCCGCGTAGGCGTCGAAGTACTCCCACAGCAGGGTGATCGACTGCTCGGCCACGGCCCAGCGTTCCCTGGTGACGCCGCTCAGGTCGGCGCCCTCCAGGAGCCGGCGGCCGGCGTGGTCCTGCAGAGCGAGGAGCGAGGTCTCGATGGCCTCGTGCTCCGCACCGAGCCGGGCCAGCGCACGGTCCGCCTCGTCCCGGTCCATGACCGGGCCGGGGGGCCTCCCCGCGAAGCCGGGGAAGGATCCCGCCACGCCCATCGATCACCTCTCCGTATCAGCCGCCGGGCCCGGGGGCCCGGACGGGTTCAGTTGCTGCGGTACTCGGGCGCCGGGGGGCCCGCGATGCCGGGCAGTCCCTCCGCCAGCCATGTGCGGTACGACTTCATCCAGGGGCTGTTCGCGCCGCCCTGGCGGTAGGCGACCAGCACGTGGTTGATCCGGGCCACCAGATCGTCGGCGCCCAGCTTCGCGGCGACCCCGTAGTACTCGGTGGTGAAGGGCCCCTCGCCCTTGAGTTCCACCGACGGGTCCTGGGCCGCCTGGCCGGCCGCCAGGGCGTTGTCCGTGACCACCGCGTCGACCTCACCGAGCTGCAGGCGCACCAGGCAGTCCAGCTGGCTGGGGACGGTCAGCCGGTCCTCGTCCAGCTCGGTGCCGTCGTGCTCGTCCTCGAAGACCGCGCCGAACGACTGCTCGGCGAGCGCGTCGTAGGCGGTCGAGCCCTCCGCCGTGCAGACCCGCCTGCCCTTCAGCGACTCGTCGTACCCGCTGATGGCCGACCCCTTCGGGGCCAGGACCTGCTGACCGGCCTGGAAGTAGGCCGTGGAGAAGGACACCTGGGCGGCGCGCTTGCAGTTGATCGTCATCGTGCGCACGACCACGTCCACCTTGTCGTGCTCCAGCGCCGCGATGCGCTGGTTGGTGGGGATGGCGCGGAAGACCACCGCGTCGGGGTCGCCGAGGAGGTCCTTCGCGATGGCCCGCACCAGATCGATGTCGAAGCCTTCGAGCGTGCCGCCGGCCTCCGGATTCCGGTGCGGATTGCGGTAGCCCCACCGGAAGCTGTTCTGGTCGACCCCGGCGATCAGCTTCCCCCGCTCCCTGATCTTCCGGATGTTCGGGCCGTCCTCGTCCGACGCCGGCACGCTCGCCTCAGGGTCCTTGCACTCCTCGGCTTCCACGGGCAGCGCGGAGGTGGCCCCGTGGCCCGCGCTCCGCCCGCCGAACGTCCCGTCACCGTGCGCCAGCGGCAGCAGGGTGAGCGAGGCCGTGACGGCGCAGGCCACCGCCATGCCCGTCACACCGCCCCAACCGCGCAGCCCGCCGCGCGCGGCCCGGCCTTCA
>NZ_DATMVN010000762.1:0-3160 GCF_035563135.1 Streptomyces sp. | reverse complement strand
ACGGCACGGGCGGCCAGCGCGGCGGCGCCCGTGGCACCACCGGCGCAGACGAGCGTGTGCAGGGCGCCCCAGCCGCGGTGATCACGCCACAGCCGGCTCTCGGCGCCCGCCGCGGCACGCCCGAAGGCGGCGACGGGATGACCCCGCCGGGGATCACCGAGCAGCAGGTCGCCGATCAGGCCGGCGGTGGCGCCGTACGCGAAGATGCGGTCGGCTCGCACCGCTCAGCCGGCCGTCGCGCCTCGACGGGCCTTCGGGGCAGGTGGTGCAGCGACCGGTACAGAGCAGCCAGACATGGCGTATGTCCTCACTCAGGGTCCGCGCCCTGGTTCGACGTGACCGGCGACGAGAGTCTCCTGGCTCCCGGATCCGCAGTCCCTCCGGCCTTCCAGTCCGCGGTGGCGGACCGTGACTTCCGTACGGAGGCTGCTCCCCGGTGACAGTGGCGGGACCGCGCCGGATTCGCACCGGCTTCCTCTCCTGTCGCCGTAAATGGCTCCGGCAGTCCACCATGCCCCGCGAACGCCCGTCAACCTGCCGCTGACCTGCGGGGCTTCAGTGTGCTCAGACGCACACCGGGCCGGACACACGAGGTGTGTCCGGCCCGGCGCGGTGCCCGCGCGGTGTCAGGCGACGATCAGATAGATCCCGTACGTGACCGCCGCCGCGCACAGCCCGAAGCAGACGTACGCGCCGGTGCGCACCAGGGCGCCGGCACCGCCGGTCCCCTGCGCGGTGGGGACCTGCCTGGCCAGGCCGGTGATGCCGAGGGTGAAGAGGCCGACCAGTGCGACGGTGACCACGAGGCTGACGCCGAAGACGGATGCGAGAGCTGCCCAGTCGATGTTCATGCGGATCTGTCCTTACACCGTGGCCGGGTCGGCCGGGGTTCCGGCCGTCGGAGCCGGAGCCGGGATGGTGGTCTTGAGGTCCGCCGGGAGGGTGCCGGCGGGCGGCGGGCTGACCGCCGAGATGGCGGTGGTGACGATGCCCGCGGGCTCGTTACCCGCGTTCACGTTGGTGTGGTCGACCGGCTTGCGGCGCGACAGCAGCCAGATGGCGGCGGAACCCGCGACGAGGATCACGGCGACCACCGCGACGCCCCAGGGGCCCTGCTTCGTCAGGAACTCGGCGCCCGCACCGATCAGGCCGGCGGCCGGCAGGGTCAGGCCCCACGCGACGAACATCCGGGTGGCGGTGGACCAGCGGACCGTGCCGCCCTTGCGTCCGAGACCCGCGCCCATGACGGCGCCGGAGCAGGACTGCGTGGTGGAGAGCGAGAAGCCGAGGTGCGAGGAGGCCAGGATGACCGTGGCCGCACTCGTCTGGGCCGCGAAGCCCTGCGGCGGGCGGAGGTCGGTGAGGCCGCTGCCCATGGTGCGGATGATGCGCCAGCCGCCGAGGTAGGTGCCCAGCGCGATGGCGACACCGGCGGAGGCGATGACCCAGACCGGCGGGTTGGAGCCGGGGGCGAGGACGCCGCCGGTGACCAGGGCCAGGGTGATGATGCCCATGGTCTTCTGCGCGTCGTTGGTGCCGTGGGCGAGCGAGACGAGACCGGCCGAGGCGATCTGGCCGGCGCGGTAGCCCTTGGCGGTCGACTTCAGCTGCGCCGGGTCCGTGATCTTCCGGTTCAGGCGGTACGTCAGCTTCGTGGCCAGCAGCGCGGCGACACCGGCGACGAGCGGCGCGGCGATCGCGGGCAGCAGGACCTTGGTGACGACGGTGCCGCCGTTGATCGAGGACCACCCGGCCGACATGACCGCGGCGCCGATGAGGCCGCCGAAGAGTGCGTGGGAGGAGCTGGAGGGCAGGCCGACCAGCCAGGTCAGCAGATTCCACAGGATGGCGCCGACGAGCGCGGCGAAGATGACCTCGGTTCTGAGGCCGTCCTCATCGACGATCCCGCCGGAGATCGTCCTGGCGACCTCCACCGACAGGAACGCGCCGACGAGGTTCAGAACGGCGGACATGGCCACCGCTGTCTTGGGCTTGAGAGCGCCGGTCGAGATGGTGGTGGCCATCGCGTTGGCGGTGTCGTGGAAACCGTTCGTGAAATCGAACACGAGAGCTGTCACGATCACGATCGCGAGCAGCAGCGTGATGTGTTCCATTTACCCAGGCAATCGTTCGACGTCATTGGCACGTGGAACGTAAGCAACCTGGATGAACGGAAGATGAACTGGGCAGGGCATCGTGGTGACCCCAACCGCGTGTGCCGGTTCCGCTTGTGGGTGTGGAGGGGGCGCCGGACGTCCTCGGACCGGTGCGGGACCCGGTCCCCGCCCGGCCTCTGCCCGGAACCGGCCCCGCGGCCGTCAACCGGCGTCCTGCCCGAGGTGTCCCTCCAAAGAGACCTCCGTCACGTGACCCTAGGATCACCGCATGAGTGACGTGGACGAGGACGCGATCGGACAGGCGTGGGCCGCTGTCGTGGCGACGGCCCGGAGGACGGCGGCGGAGGGCCTGGTGGTCGGCACCTCGGGCAACGTGTCGGCCCGGGTCGGCACAACGGTCCTGGTCACCCCCAGCGGGGTGCCCTACGACCGGCTGGGTCCCGGGGACGCGGTCGGTGTCGACCTCGAAGGGCGTCAGGTCCTCGGCGAGCTGGCCCCCACCAGCGAGCTCCCGCTCCACCTGGCCGTCTACCGCGACAGCGACGCCGCGGCCGTCGTCCACACCCACGCCGTGCACGCCACCGCCGTCTCCACCCTCGTCACCGAGGTACCGCTCGTCCACTACGCCGCCGCCCTGCTCGGCGGTCCCGTCCGCACCGCCGCCTACGCGCGCTACGGGACCCGGGAACTCGCCGCCAACATGCTGACCGCCCTGCGCGGCCGCACCGGCTGCCTGCTGCGGAACCACGGCACGGTCACCTACGGGAGCACCCTCGACGAGGCCTACGACCGCACCGCCCAGCTCGAATGGATGTGCAGGCTCTGGCTCACCGCGAGCTCGGTGCCCGGCCACCGGCCGTCCCTCCTCACCCCGGCCCAGCTGCGCGAGGTGCAGGACGCCCTGGAGGGCTACGGCCAGCCCGGCTGAGCCCGGCGCCACACCGTACGGCCGACGCCTACTGGCCCTGGGCGCCGCCGCCCAGGACACTGGTGCCGTGCGCCCGGCAACAGCGGCGGCAGTGGCCGCCACCTCGGTCCTCGGC
>NZ_DATMVN010000761.1:0-12748 GCF_035563135.1 Streptomyces sp. | reverse complement strand
GTCGAAGTAGTCAGCCATCGGTGCACAGCTCCAGGTAGTAACGGCGCCGGAGGGGGCTGAGCGCCAGGATGTCGGGCTCGCTCCACCCGTAGGCGGTGGCCAGCAGATGGACGTCGAGGAGCAGGTCCCGTGCCCAGCTGTCCAGTTCGGTCCACAGGTAGGAGGTGATGTCCAGCTCCGCCGGGGTGGCTTCGCCGCAGTCCGGGCACGCCACGTTCAGCGTCACCTCGGCCGCCGGGTCGGCCTCGGCGGCCTTCTCGGCGATGAGCCGCTCCACCCGGTCGGGCAGCAGAGCCGCCAGCTGTTCCGGGGCGACGGGCTCGCCGCCCCGCAGCGCCCGTACCGTGCAGTCCGTCACCAGCCGCCGGCGCGCCCCGGCGGGAGAGCCGGCGGCTCCGGCCGCCGCGAGGTCGGCGACGGTGGGCAGCCTGAACTCGACCACCCAGTCGTCCTCGGCCACCCGCAGCGGCCGGTCCACGGCCGCCGGACGTGCGCCCAGCGCACCGGCGTCGAGGTCGAACTCCATGGCCTCGCCGCAGGCACCGCACTCGGTCCGCACCTGCATCCGCTCGCCGAAGAGCGACCGGCGCAGCGCGAACAGATCGGCTTCCCGCTCGCCGACCGGTACCGACAGCAACGCGTCGGTACCGGCCTCCGGGCGGGCCGCCCGGTGCAGCAGCAGCGACTTCTCCGCCGCGCCCAGAGCCAGCCCGGCCTCCCAGGCGGCCAGCAGTTCGGCGGGCCCCACCGGGGCCGTTCCGGGGATCACGGCGCCGTTCAGGCCGGGTGGGTGAACGACGGCTCGACCGGTTCCGGGATCTCGTAGTCGCGCTCCCAGCCCTCGCACTCCAGCTTGACGCTCTGGATGGCGACGGCGTTGGCGTTCGCGTCGAGCTCGCCGACGACCTGGTACTCGCTGACCCAGGCCCGGTAGAGCTTGTGCGAGACGGCCACCTGCCCGGCTTCGTTGAGCACCTGGATGATGATGTCCTTGCGGAAGTCCCGGAGCGAGACCTCCGAGCCGAGCCCGGCGCCCACCTGCCAGACCTTGTTGGCCCAGCGGTCGAATTCGGGATCGTGGGTGACGCCGCGTTCGAGGGTGACGCCCTCGAACTCGGAGCGGCCCGGCGACTTCCGCGGTGAACTCGGATCACCGCCGTGGCGGTGTTTGACCACCTCGGTGGTGCGCTTCAGGGGACTGATCTTGCTGATGCCCGCGACCGTCCGACCGTCCCAGAGGACCAGGAACTTGAAATTCTTGTAGGGGTCGAATCGATGGGCGTTTATCTGGAACTCAGCCATCGGTTTCCTTCGTGTTCCTTTTCCTTGACTACGAGAGGTCGAACTGTCCGGCGAACTGCTGGATCCTGACGATCACGAACTCCGCCGGTTTGACCGGCGCGATGCCGATCACGACGTTGACCACACCGCGTTCGATGTCGGCGGCGGTCGTGGTGTCCTTGTCGCACTTCACGAAGTACGCCTCGCGTGGTGTGCCGCCCTTGAACGCGCCCTGTCTGAACAGGTCGTTGAGGTAGGCCGACGCCTTGAGCCGGATCTGCTGCCACAGCTGTTCGTCGTTGGGTTCGAAGACGACCCACTGCAGGCCGCGGTGGAGGCTCTCCTCGACGTGCAGGGCGAGGCGTCGTACCGGCACGTACTTCCACTCGCTGCCGAGGGCGTCCGCGCCCTCCAGCGTGCGGGCGCCCCAGACCAGCGGCCCCACCACGGGGAAGGTGCGCAGGCAGTTCACGCCCAGCGGGCTGAGCAGCCCGTTCTCCCGGTCGGTCAGCTTGACCGAGAGCGACCGGACTCCGGCGAGGCGCGCCTCGGTCCCGGCCGGCGCCTTCCACACCCCGCGCTCGCCGTCGATGCGGGCCATCACACCGGCGACGGCTCCCGACGGCGGGAAGGAGCGCAGCCGTCCGGTCAGCGGGTCGGTCATCTGCAGATGCGGGAAGTACAGCCCGGCGTGGTTGCTGCGTACGGGTTCGAACGCGCCGATCCCGGCCCGCGCCGCGTCGACGCTGCCCCATGCCGAAGGGGAATCGACGAGCAGGAAGATCCGCCGCTCCTGGCAGAGCTGTCCGGCCGCCGACAGGACGGTGAGCATGTCCTCGGTGGACTCGTAAGCCGACAGCTCCGGCAGTACCAGCAGGTTGACGTCGTCCACGTCCCGCAGCGCCTGGACACCGGTCTTGTCCCCTTCGCTGCCGACGAGGTCCCGTGGGCCGGGCGGGTCTCCGTCCTTGCCGCCCGCCAGCGGGAAGACGGGCGGGTTGACCGAGGCCTCCAGTCCCAGGTCGTTGGCGCACTCGCCGATGAAGCGGACCACGTCGTCCGGATCGACGGACCCGGCGACGACCTGGAGCCGCCGGCCGAAGGCGGTGACCTCGGCCCCGGCGAAGGCGTGCCGTCCGGGGGCGTCGGGCAGTGCGCGCAGTTTGCGCTCCAGCAGGAGGGCCAGTTCGGTGACGCTGCCCGGCGGCTCGCCGTCGCGGCCGGGCTCGAAGAGCGTGAACTCGCGCTCCACGTCGCCGATCTTGACCTTCAGCTCGACGTCCAGACCGGGCAGTTCCGCCGCGAAGGGCTTGGAGACCGTGCCGGACGGGTCCGGCCGGTCCTCGTCGAGGGACGTGACCCGCACGAGCGAGGAACCCGCGTTGACCACCGTCTCGACGAAGCGGCCGTGGCCGGCGTCCATCGACAGACCGGTGAAGGACTCCCGGGCCCCGCCGCGGGCGTCGAGGATGTGGAGGTTGAACGTCCTGTCCGTCGCGGCGGTGTCGTGATCGACGGCCACCCGCAGGCCCGAGCCCCATGTTCCGGGCTCCTTCGCACGCACCTCCAGCACCGGGCACCGGCTGCGCCCCTCCGTGGACAGGAGCGTGACGCAGGCGTCCTCCCCCGTGCCGGCCCTGGCCACACGGACGATCACCGCGAGCGTGCCGCCGTTGCCGAAGAACTGGTGCACCGCGTAGCTGAGGGCGCTCTGCGAGGTGAGTCCGCCGAACCGGCGCTCGAAGTCCGCGAAGCTGGTGACCCGTACCGGCTGGTTGAGCGGCCCCCGGCGCGTGTGCCCGACGAACGCGGCCACCGAGGTGGTGACCGAGGCGATCGTACGGACGCTGCCGGGGAGTTCTTCGATGTAAACACCGGGATAGCCCATGTGCGTCGGCATTCCCCCTCCATTCCCTTCGCGCACCAAGAGATGAGAGGAGAGGTGAAGGACTGCGCGCATACGTCGAATATGCACACACGTCCCCCGTGTGTATCCCCCGTCGTTCACCCCGTGCGATATCCGGTCTCGCAGGGCCATCCGCATCCGTGTGCGCCGGTGGCTCCTGATGCATGAGTGCCTTGCGAGTGTGTATCGCGCCGCGAGAACCGGTCAAGACAGCGATTCGGTCATCCGGGGATGCCGCCTGGCCGGATCGGCAATTAATGATTCGACATGGTCAGAGTATTTTCCCATCGGCTTATGAAGATTCAGTTCACCGCCGCTTCACAGAAAACCCGGAGCCGATGGGAGAAACAAGCCGAATCGGCTCGACGGCGGCGCGCCGCCGTGCGTCCACGCGGGCCGTGCGGCCGGCACCGGGACCGCGGGGGCGGAGCGGCAGGTACCGTAGGGAGGACGATCTCGTGGGCCTCCTGGCGGGCTGCGTACACCCAGGAGGAACACATGACGACGAACCGCGGACGCAAGGACGTGATCCGGGACCGGATGGCCGCGACCGGCGAGTCGTACAACGTCGCCGCGCGGAACCTGAAGGCGATGAAGGACATGGGTGCGACCCGTGACGCCGTGCTCGTCCAGCGGTGGCTCCCCGCGCAGTCGCTGGACGTGCCGTGCCCGTGCGGCGGCACGTGCGAGCCGGGCGAGACGTGCGACCGCTGCCACGCCCGGCACCGGCATGTGAAGCGTTACCCGGGCAGCGTCACGGACGTGGAGCTCTGGGCGGACCGGTACGAGTGCACGGGCTGCCCTTCCTCGTACACGCTGACCGTCCGCCTGGCGGGGCGCCCGTGGGGCGTGGCCGAGACCGTGGTGCAGGGCGGTGCGGCCGAGGAGGTCGTGCGGGCCCGGGTGTTCCCCGGAGTGGTGCACCCCTTGCTGCGGGCCGAGGCTGCCGCGGAGTCCGGGTCCGACGAGGGCTGACCGCCCCGCCCTCCGCCGGGACGTCCCGGCCGGGAAACAGCGCCCGGACCCTCCCGGCCCCGTGCCGCGCCTGACGCCCACGACATCACCGCCGGCCGTCACCCACGTCCGGGACGGCATACACAGACGGCTCTCCGACCGAGGCGGGGGGCCGTCTTCCGTCTCCCCGCCGTCGTGCGGGCCGGCCGCCCGCGTCCCACCCGCACGGTGGCCCCATGGAGCATGGTGATGCGCGTCACCGGAATTCCCTGACCGACCGGTCAGGGCTGACCGATCGGTCAGCTACGGTGAACCCATGCCACGTCCGCCTTCCGCGATGCGCCGTCAGATTCTCGACTCCGCGCTGCGTCTCTTCGCCGAACACGGTTTCAAGGGAGCCTCGCTGCACGACATCGCGGTCGAGGCGCACTGCTCCAAGGCGTCCCTGCTGTACCACTTCGCCGGCAAGGACGCGATCCTCACCGAGCTGCTGACTCCGCCGGCCCGGAGCCTCTCCGCCATGATCGAGGAGCTGGCGGACCTGGACGGCGACCAGGCCGTCGAAACGGCCGTCACGGGTTACGTCGGCCTCGCGATGCGCTTCCACCTGGAAATAAAGATCATCTTCGCCGAGCTGCCCGACATGCTCGGTCATCCAGTGCTGGCCGTCATCCCCCGGGCGGTCGACCAGCTCGCGGCGGCGCTGGCGGGCCGGTCCGAGGAGCCGCGTGCGCGCGTCCGGGCGCAGATGGTGATCGGTGGCGTGGCCGTCACGGTCGCCGCCGACGTGGACGCCCCACCCGCCACGATGCGCACCGAACTGGTCCAGGGGTCGCTGAGAATTCTCGGGCATACGACCGGCTGACAGAAGTCGTCCAGACCGAAGAGAAAGACGCCTCTTTCGCATGGCAATCCTGCTGTACCGGCTCGGCCGGCTGTCCTTCCGCCGACGAGGGCGTGTCCTCGCCCTCTGGCTCCTGCTGCTCGCCCTGCTCGGAGGGGGCGCGGCAGCCTTCAGCGGTCCCACCACCAGCAAGTTCTCGATACCGGGCACCGAATCGCAGAAGGCCCTGGACTCGCTCGCCCGGGAATTCCCGCAGGCCGGCGGCGCGACGGGGACCATAGTCGTCGCCGCGCCCGAGGGCGGGAAGCTCACGCCCTCGGCTGTGGCTCCCGTGACCGCGGAGGCCGCCGAGGTCCCCGGGGTCCTCGCCGCCGTCGACCCCTTCGTCTCCAAGGCGGTGTCGCAGGACGGCCGTTACGCCCTGATCCAGGTGCAGTTCGAGTCGGGTGCCGACGGCATCACCGACGCACAGCGGGAGGCGTTCACCGAGGCGGGCGCGTCCGTGGCGGATCTGCGCGTCGAGCACGGCGGCGAGATCATGCGGGGCGTTCCGGAGATCGGTTCCACCGAGATCATCGGTGTGGCCGTCGCCGCCCTCGTGCTCGTCCTCACCTTCGGTTCCCTGGTGGCGGCGGGCATGACCTTGCTGAACGCCCTGGTCGGCGTGGGGGCCGGGATGGCCGGGCTGTTCGCCCTCAGCAGCACCGTGGAGCTGACCAGCACCGCGCCCATCCTGGCGCTCATGCTGGGCCTGGCCGTCGGCATCGACTACGCGCTCTTCATCACCTCCCGCTACCGCCACTACCTCTCGGAGGGCATGGACGGGGAGGAGGCGGCCGGCCGGGCGGCCGGGACCGCCGGTTCGGCCGTCGTCTTCGCGGGGGCCACCGTCGTCATCGCACTGGCCGGGCTCACCGTCGCCGGCGTGCCTTTCCTGACGGTCATGGGTCTGGCGGCCGCGGCCACGGTCGCCCTGGCGGTGCTGGTGTCCCTCACCCTGCTGCCGGCCGTCCTCGGCTTCGCGGGCCCCCGCGTCCTTCCCCGCAAGCAGCGGACCCAGGACCGGACGCCCGCCTCCGCTCCGGTGAAGGCCGAGGAGGGCTTCGGCTTCCGCTGGGGCCGGATCGTGGCACGGCTGCGCGTTCCCGTCCTCGTCCTCGGGGTGGCCGGCCTGGGTGCGCTCGCCCTGCCCGTGCAGGACATGCGTCTGGCCCTGCCCGACGCGAGCACCGAGGCGGTCGGGACGCCCAACCGCGAGGCCTACGACCTGACCACCGAAGGGTTCGGCGAGGGTTTCAACGGCCGGCTGGTCGCCGTCGTGTCCGGCGGCACCGCACAGGCGACCGGCGCGGCGGTCAAGGAGACCGCCGCGCTCATCATGAAGACCGACGGAGTGCTGGCCGTCGCCGCCCCGCAGCTGAACGAGAAGGGCACCACCGCCCTCCTGGCCGTGATCCCCGAAACCGGTCCCACCGCCGCCGCGACGGAGGACACGGTCAACGAGATCCGTGACCGGGTGGAGGACGTCAAGGGTGCGTCCATCGCGCTGACCGGCGCCACCGCGGTCGGTATCGACGTATCCGAGAAGCTCGCCGCCGCCCTGCCGGTCTATCTCCTGCTGGTGGTCGGACTGTCCGTCCTGCTGCTGATGCTCGTCTTCCGGTCGGTCCTGGTACCCCTCAAGGCGGCGCTGGGCTTCCTGCTGACCATCGGTGCCACCTTCGGGATCACCGTCGCGATCTTCCAGGAGGGCCATCTGACGGACCTGGTCGGCCTCGACACCCCCGGACCGCTGGTCAGCTTCCTGCCCATCCTCCTGATCGGCATCCTCTTCGGGCTGGCCATGGACTACGAGGTCTTCCTCGTCTCGCGGATGCGGGAGGACTTCGTCCACGGCTCGGACGCCCGCGAGTCCGTCATCAGCGGTGTCGGCCACAACGCACGCGTGGTCACGGCCGCGGCGGTGATCATGACGGCTGTCTTCGGCGGCTTCGTGTTCATGCCCGACCCGATCATCAAGTCCATCGGCTTCGCCCTGGCGATCGGCGTGCTCATCGACGCCTTCGTCGTCCGTATGGCCCTCGTGCCGGCGGTCATGCACCTTCTGGGACGCGCCGCCTGGTGGCTGCCGCGCCCGGTCGACCGGGTGCTGCCCGACCTCGACATCGAGGGCGAGCGGCTGCAGCGGGAGATTCCGGTACAGCAGCAGGCGTCCGGGCTCGTGAAGACGTGAGCACGCCCGTGCGTCCGGCCTGAGGGCCGCTCCACGAGACGAACGGCCCGCCGGGAGACGAACTCCTGGCGGGCCGTTCCGCCGGCACCGGCGCCGTCGCGCCGGCCGGCTCAGCTCTCGTCCGGCGTCAGTGCCAGCGAGATCGAGTTGATGCAGTACCGCTGGTCCGTGGGCGTCGGATAGCCCTCGCCCTCGAAGACATGCCCCAGGTGCGAGCCGCAGCGGGCGCAGCGCACCTCGGTACGGGCCATGCCGAGGCTGTTGTCCTGCAGGAGTTCGACCGCGTCGGTGTCCTTCGGGTCGTAGAAGGACGGCCAGCCGCAGTGCGACTCGAACTTGGTGTCGGAGCGGAACAGTTCCGCTCCGCACGCCCGGCAGGAATAGACTCCCGCCGTCGTGGTGTCGGTGTACTCGCCCACGAAGGCGGGCTCGGTGCCGGCCTTGCGCAGCACCGCGTACTCGGCGGGCGTCAGTTCTGCCCGCCACTGCTCGTCCGGCTTCTCGACGTCGTACGGCACGGTGGCTCCCTCAGCTCGACAGGTGGTCCAGGATCTGCGGGCCGAGGTCGGTGACATCGCCCGCTCCCATGGTGAGAACCAGATCGCCGGGCTTCGCCATTCCCGCGACGGCGGCGGGGACCGCCGCCTTGTCGTGGACCGCCGCGACATCGGCGCCCGCGGCCTTCGCGGCGTCGATGATCAGTGCGCTCGTGACGCCCGGGACCGGGTCCTCCCTGGCCGGGTAGATGTCCAGGACCAGCGAGGCGTCGGCGAGAGCGAGGGCCTGGCCCATCTCGGTGCCGAGCTCCTGGGTGCGGGAGAAGAGGTGCGGCTGGAAGACGACCAGGAGGCGGGACCCGGTCGCCGCGCCGCGCATGGCTTCCAGGTCGGCGGTCATCTCCGTGGGGTGGTGCGCGTACGAGTCGATGACCTGGACGCCGGCCGCCTCGCCCTTGAGCTGGAGGCGGCGCTTGACCCCGGTGTACTTGCCGATGGCGGAGGCCAGGTTGTGCGCGGGGATGCCGAGGGCGACACCGGCGGCGAGCGCGGCCACCGCGTTGTGCGCGTAGTGGCGGCCGGGCACGGAGACCGTGAAGGTGAGGTACCTGCCGTTGAGCACGACCGTGACCTCGCTGGTCAGGCCGCGCGGGGTGACCTTGTGGACGCGTACGTCCGCGCCCTCGGACTCGCCGTAGGTGACGACGGTGAGGGAGGAGAGCTCTCGGACCCGGCGGGTCAGCTCGACGGCGCCGGGCTGGTCGGCGGCGATGACCAGGGTGCCGCCGGGGACGACCTTGCCGACGAAGGTCTCGAAGGATTCGTAGATCTCGTCCATCGACGCGTAGTTCGCGTGGTGGTCCAGCTCGACGTTGAGGACGATCGCGACCTGGGGGTCGTACTTCTGGAAGCTGCGGTCGCTCTCGTCCGCCTCGGCGACGAAGATGTCGCCCTCGCCGTGCCGGGCGTTGGTGCCGGGGCCCTCCAGGTCGCCGCCGATGGCGTACGAGGGGTCGAGGGCGAGCTCGGACAGGGCGACGGCGAGCATCGACGTGGTGGTGGTCTTGCCGTGCGTGCCGGCGACCGCGATGGAACGCAGGCCGCCCATCAGGGAGGCGAGCGCGTCGGAGCGGTGCACGACGGGGATGCCCAGCTCGGCGGCGCGGACCAGCTCGGGGTTGTCGGCGCGGATGGCGCTGGAGACGACCACGGAGGTCGCGTCGTCGGCCAGGTGGGCTGCGGCGTGCCCGATGTGGACGCTCGCTCCGAGCGCACGGAGCGCGTCGGCGGTGGCGGACTCCCTGGCATCGCTGCCCGCCACCTTCGCGCCGCGCTGGGCGAGGATCTTCGCGATGCCCGACATTCCGGCGCCGCCGATGCCGATGAAGTGCGGCCGTTCCAGGGCGGCAGGAATACCGGGTGCCATACGTGTCTCTCCCGAGGTGCGACGTGGTTCTGGGTCCGCCCCAGCCTATTCGCTGTGCGCGAAGAGCTTGAGCACCGGTACGCCGACCTTGTGGCGGGCCCTGGACGCCCAGTCGCGGTGGAAGAACTCCTCGACGTAGTGCGGCGCCGTCAGCACGATGACCTCGTCGGCCCCCGAGTCGTCGACCACGGTCTTCAGCTTGTCCAGGGGGTGGTCCTCCACCACCTGTCCGACGGCCTCCGAGCCCGCCTCGCGCAGCTCCCGGAGCGAGTACTCCAGAGCCATCTCGGCGGGCTCCCTGGCGTCCTCGCCCTCCGGCCGCTCCCCTTCGCGGACCGCCTCCCGGAGCTCGCCGATCGCCACGTCGTCGATCGCGCGCAGCAGCACGTCGGCCTGGTCGGTGCGGGGCTGCATCAGGACGACGAACGAGATCCGCTCCTCACCGTGGAGAGTGGTGACGAATTCCACGTCCTGGGGGGTGAGGGGCTTCTCGATCATCAAAACGCTTGTGAACACGGCAGGCGCCCTTCCGCTTCATCTCGTCGGCCGCAGGGGGGCCGCTGCTGCTGAAACCATCCTTCCCCGCAATTGCACGGGGTAGCGAGACCAAGTGTGCCCACCCCGAACTAACCGGAATGGTTGATTCCGCTATGTGTCAGGTCTTCCCGTACCGAGTGAAGAGGAATCCTGCCTCCTCCAGGAGCGAGACGAGGGAGAAACGTTCCGGCACAGGGATGGCGGGTCCGCCCGCGATGCGCTGCGCGTCTCCGGCAGTGAGCAGCGGGGACAGGGTCAGGCAGAGTTCGTCCAGCACCCCGGCCGCCACGAACTGGCCCAGCAGACGCGGCCCGCCCTCGGTGAGGAGCCGGGTGAGCCCCCGCCCGGCCAGTTCCGCGAGCGCGCGTGCCGGGTCGACGGTGGCGCCTTCCCCGGCGAACAGCACCTCGGCCCCCGCCTCCCGCGCGGCGTGCACCCGGTCCGAGGGCGCCGCCGCCCCGGTGATCACGAAGGTCGGGACCAGCGGCGAGACGAAGAGCGGGAGCGAGAAGTCCAGGTCCAGGCTCGCGCTGACGACCGCGACGGCCGGGGCCGGCCCCTGCCCGGCCGCCTCACGCCGGGCGGCGAAGGCCTCGCGGGCCCGCGCGGGCCGGTAGCCCTCCAGGCGCACCGTCTCGGCCCCGACGACGACCGCGTCGGCCAGGCCGCGCAGGGTGCCGAAGATCCGCATGTCGGCGGGGCACGAGATGCCCTGGGAGCGGCCGTCGTGCTGGGCGGCTCCGTCCAGGGTGGAGACCATGTTGGCGCGGAGCCAGGGACGCCCACCGCCGGGATGGGCGTAGGCGTCGGCCAGCTCGTCGAGCGTCCACTCGCGGTCGGCGGCCGGGGCCGGGGCTGGGGTTGTCGGGTCCGTCACAGGGAGCAGGCGTCGCATGCCCAGCAGTCTGGCACGGGCCCTCAGGGCCGTCCGGCACATGGCGGAGTGGGCGGCGTCGCGGGGCCGGGCCCGCACATCCGCCCGCCGTGGGCCGGACGGTCTAAGGTGGAGCGTTGTGTCGTCCTCCACAGCCCGGCCGGGGCAGAGCCCCATAGCCGAAACGTCTCCGCAGTCCCTGTGCGCCCTCGAACCGCGCGTCCCCGCCGACCGTCTGGTCGCGGAGATGGTGCCGCCGCCGCGCTTCGACTCGGTGCGCTTCGATACGTACGTGCCCGACCCGGACCAGCCGAGCCAGAGCGAGGCGGTCGAGGTCCTCAGCTCGTTCGCCGCCGGGCTCGGCGGGGCGCACGCCACGGGCTCGGGCAGGACAGGAAAAGCGCGAAGCGCCTCCTTCGGAGGGTGGTGGCGGGCGACGGGCGGGCGGTTCGGAAAGAAGCAGGCCGCGCCCACCGGCCCGCGCGGGGTGTACCTCGACGGCGGATACGGCGTCGGCAAGACGCACCTGCTGGCCTCCCTCTGGCACGCCACCCCGGCCGCACCCTCGCTCAAGGCCTTCGGAACCTTCGTCGAGCTGACGAACCTCGTCGGCGCGCTGGGCTTCCAGCAGACCGTGCAGACCCTGAGCGGACACCGGCTGCTCTGCATCGACGAATTCGAACTGGACGACCCGGGCGACACCGTCCTGGTGTCGTCCCTGCTCAGCAGGCTCGTCGAAGCGGGCGTCGCGCTCGCCGCCACGTCGAACACGCTCCCGGGCAAGCTCGGCGAGGGCCGGTTCGCGGCGGCCGACTTCCTCCGGGAGATCCAGGGTCTGTCCGCGCACTTCCGGCCGCTGCGCATCGACGGCGAGGACTACCGCCACCGGGGACTGCCCGAGGCGCCGCCCCCGTACTCCGACGATCAGGTCACCAGGGCCGCGTACGCGACTCCGGGCGCTTCGCTCGACGATTTCCCGGCCCTGCTCGACCACCTCGCCCGGGTCCACCCGAGCCGGTACGGCGCACTGACGGACGGGCTCACGGCGGTCTGTCTCACCGGTGTGCAGCCGGTGCCCGACCAGTCGACGGCACTGCGTCTGGTGGTGCTCGCGGACCGGCTGTACGACCGCGAGGTCCCGGTGCTGGCCTCCGGACTCCCCTTCGACCGGCTTTTCAGTGACGAGATGCTGAACGGCGGGTACCGGAAGAAGTACTTCCGGGCCATCTCGCGGCTGACCGCGCTGGCCCGTGACGCAAAGGGACTGGTGGGGCAGTAGGTTCGGGGACTGAAGGACGTACGGCGCCTCCGGGTGCCGGGGACGTCCGTTGACCGCGCACACCGTTTGAAGGGATCCACCATGGCTACCACGCGTCAGGCGCACACGGTCTGGGAAGGCAACCTGCTCGAGGGCAAGGGCGTCGTCACCTTCGACTCCTCCGGGGTCGGGGAGTTCCCGGTCTCCTGGCCGTCCCGCGCGGAGAAGGCGAACGGCAGGACCAGCCCGGAGGAGCTCATCGCGGCCGCGCACTCCAGCTGCTTCTCGATGGCCCTCTCCAACGGCCTGGCCACGGCGGGCACCCCGCCCACCGAGCTGAACACCCAGGCCGAGGTCACCTTCCAGCCCGGCACCGGCATCACCGGTATCCACCTCACGGTGCAGGGCACGGTTCCCGGCCTGGACGAGGCCGGCTTCGTGAAGGCCGCCGAGGACGCCAAGGCGAACTGCCCGGTCAGCCAGGCGCTCACCGGCACCACCATCACGCTCACCGCGTCGCTGGGCTGATCCCGCTCGTCCCCGGGGCCTCTCCTGCCCCGGGGACACAGGGGGCACCTCGGTCCGCGTGGTTCCCGTGCGTCACGACGCGTGGTACACACATGCGGGTCACTTCACCTGTCCGCCAACAGGGAGTTGCCTCATGTCATCCGCACCTCGACACCTCGCGACACGACGACAGGTCCTGGCCGGCAGCGCCGCCACCGCCGCGTCGGTCGCCTTCACCGGGGCCTTCACCGAACTCTTCGCCGGCACCGCGGAGGCCCGGGGCCACAGCGGCTACGGCCCTCTCCTGCCGGACCCGGACGGCCTGCTCGACCTGCCGAAAGGTTTCCGCTATCGGGTGCTCTCCCGGGAGGGCGACCCGCTCCGCTCCGGCGAGGGCCTGGTTCCCGGCAACCACGACGGGATGGCCGCCT
>NZ_DATMVN010000760.1:0-3885 GCF_035563135.1 Streptomyces sp. | reverse complement strand
AAACTGCTGCTCCTTCCTTGAGCACCCGTCACCGACCGGGTCGAGCCCGCTGAATGGAACACAGCGGCTCTCACCGGGCCGCCCCGTACCCACTCCGTGTACCGCCTATGCGCCTGCCGTCGCCCGGGCCGGCTCCGACGGCGCCACAGGTCTTCGGTGGATACCGGCGCAGTGGCCGTACGAGCCAGGACGATCCGGTCAAGCAGTGAACCTCCGAACTGCCGGCCGATGTCCCGGCTCGGAATCCGGGCCGGTTCGCGCTACCGCTCCGGCGCATCAAACACGGCTGTCCCACCCTGAAGACGACACTGAGCCTCGATCACTTCGCAGGCCCCCCTTCACCGGCCGGCACCGCCCTTCGGCACACCGCAGCCTGGCCCCGGAGCCGTCCCCGCGTCACGCGTTCCTGGCCGGGGTGACTCCCGGGCCCGGCGGGACCGCGACGGATGCCGGCCTCTGCCGGTGGGCGCCGCGCCCGCCACCGGCCATCACACACAACAGCATGACCCTTATGAGATCCCCAGCTCGTGTATCAGCAGATGTTCTTCGTGAACCTGGCCACCCACGGCCTCGATGCGACGAAGGGATTCTTCGCCGGACCCGGGTATCCCCTCGACGACCAGTTCAGCGACGACACGACGGCTTCGATCCCGCTGAGCAATACCGTCACCGTGATGCTGCACGACCACCGTCAGTACGGCCGGTTCACGAAGAAACAGCTCGTGGACTCGGCCACGTCCAGCGAAGTGCTGCTCACGTGGGGCGCCCCCGGCCGGGAGAAGGCCGACGAACTGGCCGGCGCCTTCCTGTCGGTCTCCGCACCGCGGGTGACCTCGTCGAAGCGCGAGGTCCGCGTCGGTCATGGGCATCTGCCGTTGCTGCGGAACGGCCGAAGCCATGGAGTCGTCGGCCACCCGGGACGACTCGGACCCCGGCGGCCGTGACCTCCGCCGCGGCAGGCAGCAGCATCGCTCCGTTCCGCCCGTCCATCACCGAGGAGTCCCTCAGCCGGCGAGGCCGCCTCAGCCTCACGCTGCGGCGGCTCCGGTCACCTTCGACGCGCCCCTGGACGCCCAGCCAGACCCATCCGCCAGGCATCGAACCTTCGCTGTCCCTGCGCCGGCCCGCACTCCGCTCGTCGAAGCCCGCTCAGCACTTGACGCTTGATCTTTCAACATCTGCACTGTTAGCGTAATACGCCGTCTCAGGAGTGGAGTTCCCCATGCGTTTAAGGACCATTGCCCTCGCAGCTGTGCCCGCAGCCTTCCTCGGCGTCATGGCATCCGCGCCCAGTGCGTCGGCGTGGTCGTCCGCCAACTGTCCGGAAGGCACGTTCTGCGTCTGGCCCGACTGGTGGTACGGCGACACCGACATGGCGCCATCGCTGGTAACGGAAGGCGAATGGTCCGGAAGCGCCGCCGGCCACATCTTCTACAACAACACTCCTCGGGACGTCACGATGACGTACGTCGTCCAGGGCGAGGGGCAGGCACCTGCGTCCACGGCATGTGTCAGCAACGGCCAGGGAAGTTACTTCACGCTGCCTGTGACCGTCACGGACATTGCCTGGCGTGAGGATGACGGCAGCCCTTGCTGGTGACCCGTCAAACGGTCGCTCCTTGCGTTTCCGCAGCTCCCGGCCTCTGCGTGACGGCCCGCCAGTTCATGGGATGCCGCATGTGATGGCCTGCGGTGGTCACGATCGCAGCGCCCGTGTCGCCGACGCCGGCCGAGGCCCTGAAGGCCGGTGGTGTCATGGAGGCAGGCGAAGCCCTGGCCCGTCATCGGCGCCGGGTCAGGCGTGCGAAGGCTCCCGTTTCGTTTCGACGGTCCCTCGGCCGGCGGACGGCCCACCGCGCCAGTAACCGCAGAAGTAGATCTGCTGCTTTTCGACACCTCGCTCGTTCACCAGGTAACGCCGCACCGATGAAGCCAGAGCGGCCTCGCCGGCTACCCAAACGTACGGCGTGCCGGACGGGAACGGCAAGGCGCGCAGCGCCTCCACCACCCGGGAACCGCGAGAGCCCGAGCGATACAGCCAGGTCACCTCATCAGCCAGGTCCAGCACGTCCTGCTCATCCTCAACTTCGAGCAATGTGTACGCGGGGGTGCGGGCGGTTTCGAGCATGGAGGCGATCGCAGGCATGGCCGTCTCGTCGCCGATCAGCAGCTGCCAGTCCGCTTCGCCGGCCGCGTACCGGGCTCCGTCGCTGAGAATGCCGATCCGGTCGCCCGGTTCGGCCGTGCCGGCCCAGGCCGAGGCCGGACCTCTGTCCCCGTGCAATGCGAAGTCGATGTCGAGCCGGCATCGGGCATGGTCGATATGGCGAACCGTGTAGTTGCGGACGACAGGACGTCGATCGGCCGGCATTGCTTGCAGTTCGGTCCACCAGTCGGAACTGGCCGGCAGTTGCAGATCATCCCCGGCCGGGAGGAACAGCCGCACCAAGTGGTCGGGGCCGGCGTAGTGGAAATCGCCCACGTCGTCCCCGGCCAGCGTGATCCGGACCATTCGCGGCGTGAGTCGGCGTACCCCGGTGACAGTCACGAGGATGGGCCGTTGCGGTGACACTTGATCGGCTGCGAGCGACTGAGACATCGAAGAAGCACTCCTGAACAAGGGACACCGTCGTTAGGTTAGGTTTAGCTTACTTGCACGATGCCGTTGAGCGCCATGGCGGTTCCATCTGCGGGTGCGCCGCCCCGTACCCGGGCGGCTGCGCTACGGCCGCCCGGCACACGCATCACATCCTGGATCCGGCACAGCGGTGGCGAGAGGCCCGAAGCGGATCACGGATCCAGTCCGCCCCGCACTCTTTTCCGGCCCATATTCATGACAGGGGCATGATGAGTCGGGGGTGTTGGGCATAGCTCTAAGGCCCTGGGAGAACTGCGGCCGGCCGCTCCGCTGACGCAGCCCCTCCCCCTCTCTCCGTTCCGAGCGAACCGAGACCCCCACGAGTGAAGGGACAGCTATGCCGCACTCCTTATGGCTGAAGGCAGCCGGTACCGCCGCCGCAGTCACCCTGGCCGCAGCAACAGCTGCGCACGCCGCGCCCCCAGCGGAGCCGACAGCAGCAAAGAGCGCGGCAGCGGTAGTGACACTCCGCTACGACGACAGCCGAGCAGGCGGCTGGGAAGCGGCGATCACCGCCGGAGTCGCCTCGTGGAACCAGAACGTCAGCAACATCAGGCTGGTCGAAGCCGCACCTGGCACCCGAGCCGAAATTCAGATCGTGGCCACCAGCGGCTGGCCGCAGGCGACACTCGGCCCTGTACGCCCGGGCGGCCAGGTACGTGTCGAACTCGGCAGCCAAGCAGTGTCCCAGGGGCACGACAAGACCCGCATCACCGCCCACGAGATCGGGCACAGTCTGGGCCTGCCCGACACCAAGCCCGGCCCGTGCTCCCAGCTGATGTCAGGGTCAAGCGCAGGCACCGGTTGCAGGAACGCGGTTCCGAACGCGACTGAACGAGCCCGTGTCGAGTCCGCTTACTCCAACAGCAGCACCTCGCTCACTCCTGCCGATGGCCGCATCCTGATGGAGGCGCCTCGGGCAGGAGCTCTTTGACGAATCACCGGGCATCCGGCTCCGCCCCACGGTCCGCCGGCTCCGCCCCACGTTCCGCCGGCACCGGCTGAAACTGCTCCCCTGCCACGAGCCACGGCCCGCCTCTCAGCCGCGCTCGTGGCCGGGCCGCGGGGTGACGTGCGAAGTGGGCACGTGCGCCGCAGCCCGGTGACGGGGCGGCCGAGTTCGCCAGTTCCCGCGCGCTCGCCACCGCCGAGACCGCACAGACGCCGTCGGCAGCCCGCTGCTTGCGGCCGGCCAGACCGGCCGCAAGCAGCATCTACGGAGCGGTAGCGCATACCAGTGGTCCGGG
>NZ_DATMVN010000759.1:0-3189 GCF_035563135.1 Streptomyces sp. | reverse complement strand
GAGCATGGAGAGCCCCTTTCGCTCGGTTGTCCGCTGTCGCGTCCACCGGTGCCTGTGGCCGTGAGGACCACGGCTGCCCCTATGCCTGCCCGGTGTACGGCCCGGACGGAGCGGAGTTCACCCGGACGGCGGGCGAAAAGGGCGGAACCCGATCAGGACGGTCCGGCGCTCGCAGCCTCGCGTCGAGGACGGCGGACCGCGGCGCATCACCGCACCGGCGGCGCACGGGGCTCTCCCCCCTCACCCTTTCCCTCAGGACTTCGCGGGGCCGGTGCCGCCCGCATGCGGTACCTCTTGCGGCAGGGGCGCGGCAGGGGTGCTCCGTCAGGCCGGCCGCAGCTCGAACCAGTCGAAGGCCGGGGCGCCCAGGGTCGCGTACATGCCGATGACCCGGCCGGTGAAGCCGCCCGCGACCTCGGTGGTGAGATAGCGGCCGTCGAGTTCGGCGAGTACCTCGAATTCCCCCTCATCGGTCTCGTACCCCAGGCGGAGGGTGTCGGGTCCTCCGACACGGAGGCCTGACGGTACAGCGGCTCCGGGGCCCTCAGGACGCACGGTGACGGTGGGCGGCAGGACGTCCGTGGTGGTCACGTCGACCCGAAGGGTCAAAGGGCCCGACGGCACCGCCCGTTCGGCCACCGCCTGGCGTACGGGGCCGATGCGGGCGACCGCACGCACCACTCCGTCCTCCGTCTCCACCTGGTAGTGGTGCGCCTCGTCCAGCCGTACGGCCAGGCCGCCGCGGCCTCCTCGGCCGACGTCGACCCGCGTCCGGGCACTGCAGTCCGGATCGCGCTGACGCCTTCCCACGAACAGCGCGTCGGGCCTGTCCATGCCCTCCGCACGGGCGTGCAGCACCAGGTGGCCAGGGCGCTCGTCGAGGCGCACGGCGTTCGGGTCGCTCCGTCTCGGCGTCACCCAGCAGGGTGCGAGTGCTGGGGAGTCGAAGCCGTCACGGTGCGGCTCGGCCGGCCAGGGATGCGGAACCAGTTCCGGGGCGGGGGCGCGGAGTTCCAGGGGCCCCGGCAGCGGCCACTCGTCCTCCCATCCGACCGGTGCCAGATAGGTCTCGCGGCCCATGCCGTGGAACTTGGGGGTGTCCCCCCGGGGCCGGGTGCCCAGCAGCACCATCCACCACGTGCCGTCGTGCGCCTGCACCAGATCGCCGTGGCCGGTGTTCTGCACCGGATGGCCGGTGCTGCGGTGGGACAGCACGGGGTTGTCCGGGTGCGGTTCGAAGGGCCCCGGCAGAGAGCGGGCCCTGGCCACCGACATCGCGTGGCCGCGTTCCGTCCCGCCTTCGGACAACAGCAGATACCACCAGGCGCCGACCCGGTAGAGATGCGGCCCCTCGGGGTACTGGAGCCCGCTTCCCGACCACAGCTGCACCGGCTCGCCGAGCAGTTCACCCGTCTTCGGCTCGATGCGCACCCCCCGGATCCCGTCGTGGGAGAACACGCACCAGCAGTTTCCCTGCTCGTCCCAGGCCAGATCGGGGTCGATGCCGGGTATGCCGACCGGCACGGGCTCCGACCACGGGCCTGCGGGATCCTCAGCGGTCACCAGGACGTTGCCCGCACCGGCCACCACGGTGGTGATCAGCCAGAAGCGGCCGTCCTGGTGCCGCAGCGTGGGGGCGTACACCCCGCACGAGGACGGGGCCGCGTCAGGAAGCGTCAACTGCGAGGGGCGGTCCAGGGCGTGTCCGATCAGCCGCCAGTGCACGAGGTCCCTGCTGTGCCACAGCGGCACTCCGGGTACGTACTCGAAGCTGGACGTCGCCACGTAGTAGTCCTCGCCGACGCGGCAGATGCTCGGATCCGGGCTGAAGCCCGGTATCACGGGATTGTCGAAGAACGCCATGGTCCGTCCTCGGAGCCGGGGCCAGGGACACGCCCCAAGGCCATGATCGTTGAAGCGCTTCGAAGATGGCAGCCGGGTGGAAAGGTGTCAATAGGCGCTGCAGGAAGTGCGACGGAGCGTACGGAGGGCCGGGCGCGTGACCTCGGCCCCGGCATCGGTAACACCCTCTGTTCCCGGGGGAGATCAATGTGTTGAAGCGCTTCGACAGACTGCCGTACGTGCACACCCGGTCGTGCGTACCGCGCAGAGGGCGAGCTCGGCGTGCACACGTCGGTCGTCTCCCGGGGCCGGCCGGTGGAGAGGCAGGTGGAGGGGGCAACCGGGTCGGGCTCGTCCTGCGGGTTGTGCTTGTCCGCGTCGCAGCAGTCGTAGGGCCCGTCGACCCACACCTCGCGGGCCGTCCCCGCCAGGACTTGCAGCAGCTGCTCGTGGGTGAAGAACGAGTCGAGGCGTTCGTCGGCGGGCCCGGTGCCGCCGGTCGGGGAGACCCTGCCGGGCAGGTCCTGCGGGGCGAGCCACCGGTACTGCCAGGAGGTGCCCTCGTGGAAGCCCCCGCTCCGGGCGGGGTCGGCGGGTCCGGTGGAGTTGCCGCTCGCGTCACGCGCGGAAGAAGCCTGTCGAACTGTCGAAGACCTTCCGGTAGTTCTGCTCGCGTTCCCGTCAGCGCAGTGTCGCGTACACGATGAGGTTGTCCACGGGATGGCCGTCGGTGTCGAAGGCCCCGTCGCACGTGATCAGCCGGAGCACACGCTCGTCAGTGGCCCCGTAGACCTTCTCGGTGGGGAAGGCGTTCTTGCTGACGGTCTCCGTGCCGGTGACCGTGAAGTGAGCCTGCTCCCCTGCTCCGTCGGACACGGTGATGTCCGCGCCCTCGGTGATCGCGTGCAGGTCGTGGAAGACGGCCTTGCCGTACCGCGTGTCGTTGTGGCCGATGAGTACGGCGGCGCCTGGCTCGCCGGGCACGGCGCCACCCGCGTACCAGCCGGCCGTCATGCCCTTCTCGGCCGGCGGGACCTCGACCGTGCCGTCCTCATTGAGTCCGAGCCGCAGCAGCGCGGTGTCCACTCCCAGCGACGGGACCGTCAGCCGCACAGGCGCGGGCGCCTTGGGTGCCTCCGGGGAACGGGGCGTGTCCGAGGCCGTCCTGACGGCAGGTCCCGGTGCGTCGGCCGTGCCGCATCCGGTGCCGGTGGCGAGCAGCAGGCCGGCTGCTGCCAGGGACGCGGCTGCCCGCCTTGCGGCGTGCGGGGTGAGAGGCATGAGTACTCCGGTGCGGTGAGCGGACGGAAGCGGGAACAGGAACGGCGGGTGGCGCCGCCCCCGTGC
>NZ_DATMVN010000758.1:0-5861 GCF_035563135.1 Streptomyces sp. | reverse complement strand
GAAGGATCGCGGCGACGCGCTCCGCGTTCTCCGGCTCGCTCCGTACCAGCCAGCGCAGCTTCGCCACCGGCTGCGCGGCCTGCGGCACGGCCCCGACGGCCTCGGCCCAGGGCTGCCGGCCTCCGAGCCGGTCGACCAGATCCGCCGCGGCGGCCTGCGCCCGCCGGTCGTTGCCGAGCAGCGCCGGCCGCACGAGATTGCCCTGGTGGTCCAGCGGCACCAGGCCGTGCTGCTGAGCGGACACACCGATGGCCTGCACACCTTCGAGCAGCCCTCCGGAGGCCGCCTCACCGAGTGAGAGCAGCCACGCCTGCGGATCCACCTCGGAGGCCTTGGCCTCGACGGGATGCGCGGCGTACCCCTGCCGCAGCACGGCACCGGTGTCCGTGTCACAGACGACGATGTGCGTGAAGGCGGATGAACTGTCCAAGCCGGCCACTATGCCCATGGACAAGATTCTGCCGCACCCGTGGACCGTTCCCGTACCGGACGGGGGTGCCCGGTACGGGAACGGACCTCAGGTGTTCGTCGTCCCCCAGTCGTCACTGCCGTTGTGACCGCTGCGCTCCCGCAGCGAGCGCACCCGCTCGGAGACGGACACGGGGACCCTGTCCCCGACCTTCTCGCTCACCGAGTGGTACGCCTTGCCGGCGAAGTCCCGGCTGCCGTGCGCGGCGGACTCCGCCGCGTTCCGCACAGCGGGATTCTCGGCCAGCGTCTGCGCCGCCTTCTTCAGCTGCTCGTAACGCTCGCGCCCGGCCCGCGTGCCGAGCACGTAACCGAGGGCCACTCCGGCGATGAACGTGAGCCGGTACCGCATGGCTGCCACCCTTCCTTCGCTCCGTGCGACATGTGCTGCCCGCCTACCCGCACACACCCGAGATCACCCCGGGAGATACCGATTGGCGGAGCACCCCCCTGCTTGCGCTAATGTATGTGTCGCAGCGAACGCGCGCCGCCCGGCAGCAGCCAGGTAGGTGCGATTCGAGGCACCGCAGCAATCCCCTGTAGCTCAATTGGCAGAGCAGCCGGCTGTTAACCGGCAGGTTACTGGTTCGAGTCCAGTCGGGGGAGCGCGATCCCCTGTAGCTCAATTGGCAGAGCATTCGGCTGTTAACCGGAGGGTTACTGGTTCGAGTCCAGTCGGGGGAGCGATGCGGGAGAGGGCCCTTCGGGGTCCTTTTTCGTGTGCCCGCGCCGGACGGTCCGTGACTCTTTCGGGGTGATTCCGCACCGCCTGGAACCGGGCAGCAGGCAGCGCTGTCTTCATGGTCACGCGAAGCCGGCCATCCGAAGCAGGAGATCGTATGACCGGCTATGCTGCGGCAGACGGCGCGCACACTTGTACGCGCCACGCCGAAACGGGGCGGTAGCTCAGCCGGTTAGAGCAGCGGACTCATAATCCGTCGGCCGTGGGTTCGAGTCCCACCCGCCCCACCGAGCGTCCCCGGGCAGAATCGTTCTGACCTGGGGAAACGTGGATCGCGTGGCGATTTTCCGTGCGGTACCAGCCGCGCGCCGTGCGGTACCGGCCCGCTGCCGCAGCGTGTCAGCGCACTTCAGACGCTTCTGACCTGGCCCTTTACGGCGGTTGCCTGAGAGGGTGTCCCGGATGTCGCGGGCCGTGCTGCTCGCAGCTTGTCCAGCCGGGTGGTCTGCTCGGCCGTGCTCCTCGCGATGGCTGTGGCCAGTTCCGTCGCCTCGTCGGCCCGGCCATGGGTCTGCTCCTCGGCGCAGAGCAACCGGAACTGCGTGAAACCGGCACGCAGCGCGTCGGTGAGAATCCGGTCGAACGCCTGACCGTCCGTGGCTGCCGCCTTCTCAAGGGTGCCGAGGCTCACCATGCCCGGCATGGTGTGCCCCTCGTGGGGGCGGGTGTCGGGGACGCCTGAGAGACGCAGCACCGCGCGCAGTCGGCGGAGGTCTCCGCGCAGTGCCGATCCGGTCTTCGCCGCCAGCTCGGCCAGGTCCGGGTCCGCCGTGCGGGAGGGAGCCAGATCGGTCAGGAGTTGTGCGCGTTCGGCCATGGGGATCATCAACAGGATCCAAGCGGTGTCGGTGGCGTTGAAGGCCGGTCCCGGCGACGCGCCGGCCGTCGGCTGCGAGGTGCACCCGACGGCCAGCAGCGCCACCACCATGGCGCACGCCGGCCACGGGGTCAGAAGGTGCCGGCGGAGTTGCACTTGGCCTTCTGGGTGATGCAGTCCTTCACGCGGTGCCCGAGAGCGGCGTTGTCCCAGGCGTTGAAGAAGTCGCCGTGGATGGACGATGCCATGCCCGAGGCCAGCCGGAAGCCCGCGGTGCTGCCGCTGGTCGGATAGCTGACGACGAAGGAGAGGTTGGGGATGGCGACAGGGTAGGCACCGCTGCACTTGCCGTCGTAGGCGGTCGCCACGTGCGACTTGTGGTCGGGACTGTCGAGGTTCTTGCCGTCCCAGCAGTCGGGGAAGACGAGTTGGTGGGTGAGATGGGCCTGCGGGGCGCAGCGCGGCCAGTTGCCGTCGGCACTGCGGCCGATCTCACCGCCCTCGCCGGCGCACCAGTACTGGCCCGGCGAGCCCGCCGGGGTGGGCGTCTGGGTCTTGGCGTTGCCCGCGATCATGCGGAACCCCTGGGGGAAGGGCACGGTCGCCGAGGGGTCGGCGAGCCGGGAACCGTAGTACACGGTCATTTCCTCGGCTTCGACGGCCTTGTCGCCTTCGTACAGGGTCGGGATCCAGTACGCCGAGAGGTCGTTGGCAGGGGTGCAACTGGTGGGTGTGTTGGTCAGCAGCGACTGGGCCGTGGAGAACGCGTCGGTGCTCCTGTTGCCGAAGAAGCTGTGCATGTGGGACGCACCGGGCAGGCCCGGCAGGACGATGGGGTCGTCCGGCTTGGAGTGGCTGTAGGAGCAGGTGGCGTTGAACTCCGGGACCCGGACGACACCGGCGGGCACGGCGGCGGGTGTCATCGCACGGAACTGCGCCAACTGGGCGTTCCACTTGGCCTGGTCGATGGGGACCCATCCGGCCGCCGGGCTGTCGCTCGCGTCGGCGAAGGAGAACCAGTTGATGTTGACGAAGTCACCGGCCGCCGTGCTGCGCAGCACGGCGAACACCGTCTGTGAACCGGTGGGATGGGTGGTGACGTCGGTGGCCTGGGTCGTCCAGGTCTGCCAACCGCCGGTCGGGGAGACCGGTATGACGGCGAGCAGTGGTCCGGTCAGGCTGCCGGTCCGGAATTCCACCGTGCCCGAGCCGACGGCGGACGCGATCCGGGCCGACACCGTCAGCCGGCCGGCCGCGCCGAGGTCGACGTTGTCGAAGCGCATCCAGTCGCCGTTGGCGAGGAACGCGGCGTTCTGCCCGCCCCCGATGTCCCCGGTCGCCTCCGGCACGACACCCGACTGGGCCGCGTAGGACTCGGCCTGGACGGTGACCGTCGCGGCCTGGGCCTGCTGGGTCGATACGGTCAAGCTCAGGGCGGCGACCAGCACGACCGCCAGAGTGCTCACCAACAGTGTGTACAGAGGGACGGGATGTCTGCGCATTTCGCTTCCTTACGGGCATCAGGGGTGACGGGTCTGCTCGCCGAAGTACAGCGATGGGGGAGCGGGGGGCGGACAGTGGCGTCTGCCCGCAAGGGGATTCGGGTGCCGCGGACCGCCGCCCACAGGGAGCGGGCGGAGCCGCCCGGGACCTTCGCGGTCACCGGGCGGCCAGGGGTCACTGATAGACCCGCACGTGGTCGACGAGCATTTTGGCGGGGAAGGGGGTGCTGGCGTCTGTCGGGCCCGGCCAGTCCCCTCCGACCGCCAGGTTGAGGATCAGGTAGTGGGGGTGGTCGAAGATCCACGGTCCGCGTGTCTGCTCCACCTGCTCCTTGTCGAGAGTCAGAACGGTCCGGCCGTCCAGGCTGTAGGTGATGCCCTTGCTGTTCCAGTCGGCGACCCAGGTGTGGAAGTCGTCGGAGAAGTCGGCGTTCCCGGGCAGCGTGTACGGCGCGCCGATTCCGCCTCCGCCGTTGTAGGCGGGCGCGTGGACGGTCGAGTACGCGGTCTTCACGTCCTTGCCGAGGATCTCCATGATGTCGATCTCGCCGTTGTACGGCCACGGGCGGCCCGTCAGGAAGTCGGCGCCCATCATCCAGAACGCGGGCCACAGGCCGTTGCCCTTGGGTACCTTGATGCGTGCTTCGACGCGCCCGTAGGTGAACTGGAAGGTCGCGCCGGTGTTCATCCGCGCCGAGGTGTACTGACACGTGGTGCTGCCGCTCAGTGGGTCGGGCGGGCACGACGATCCGGCGGTGGCCTCCTTGCGTGCTTCCAGCACCAGGTGTCCCGCCCCGTCCAGTGCGGCGTTGCGGTGGTCGGTGTAGTACTCCAGCTCGTTGTTGGGCCCGGTGCCCGGATCAGCCCTCCACTTCGACGGGTCAGGCTTGCCGCCCGCGGCGCCGTCGAAGTCGTCGCTCCACACGAGCCGCGGCGGGTTCGTGGGGTCGCTCGGCAGCGGCGGAGGCTGTATCGGATCGCCGCCGGTGCCGTACACCTGGAACTCCCACAGCGAGTAGCCGTAAGGGGTGGCGCGCTGCGTCCCGTACATGCGCACGTAGCGGCCGGTACCGGAGACGGCCAGCGTCTGCTTGAAGCCCGTGCCGGACGTCGTCGAATAGACCGGCGTCCAGTCGGCTCCGTTCGAGGAGACCTGGATCTGGAAGGACTTGGCGTAGGCGGGATCCCACTGCAGGACGACTTTGTCGATCTGTGCCGTCGCGCCGAGATCGACGGAGATCCAGCCCGGATCGGTCCATCCCGTGGTGGGGCTGGTGGCCCAGCGGGAGGCCGGGTCCCGGTCGAATGCCCTGGCCGGCGTGCACTCCCAGCAGTTCTGGTCGCTCTGGGAAGAAGAAGCCGCGCCCGGCCTGCCGTAGGAGAGCAGCCTGGCGGTGTCACCGCCGGGACCGCCGGCGTCGGCAGTGCCGTACACCTGGAACTCCCACAGCGAGTAGCCGTAAGGGGTGGCGCGCTGTGTCCCGTACATGCGCACATAGCGGCCGGTGCCGGAGACGGCCAGGTCCTGGGTGCCGCCCGTGCCGGTGGCCGTCTGGTGGACGACGGTCCAGCTCACCGCGTCGCTCGACACCTCGATCCTGTACGCCTTGCCGTAGGCGGCTTCCCAGTTGAGGACGACCCGGCTGATCCCGGCGCTCGCCCCGAGGTCGATCTGAATCCACTGCGGGTCGGTGAAGGCGCTGGACCAGCGCGTCCCGGGGTCGCCGTCGACGGCGCTACGAGCACTGAAGTTCCCCTCGGTACTTGAGGAGGTGGCGGGCTTTCCCTGTGAGAGGAGCACCTCCGCCGCCTGCGCGGAAGGGGCGGGGAGAGTGATGAAAGCGAGCAGTGAGGCCGCGAGGGCCAGAAGTAAGGCGACGCGGCGCAGCAGCTTTTGCATGGGCGACTCCTCAAGTGGGGGAGGTCAGGGAGCGCTCCCTGAAAGGGAGGATGGAGGGGCTGGTAAAGGCTGTCAAGGCATCTTTCACCTCGAAAAAATAGCGTCGTAACACCTGAGGCCTATGGAGGGAGCGGTCTCTCATGGCCTGGGTGACGCGTCGGCAGTCACGGGGGTGGCGCTGACGGAGACGCCTTTTTGGGCACGCTCGTGTCGCTCCGGCCTGCGGATACGCTGCTGTCATCGCCATGACGCAGAGCCGGAGGTCGTCCCGATGAGAAAACCCGCCCCGCGCACGGACCCGGGCGGCGGCACAGGGGACGGACAGGCATGAAACGCCCCACTCTCGATGTGGTGGCCGCCCGGGCGGGCGTGTCCAAATCGAGCGTCTCCCGGGTCATCAACGGTGAGACGACGGTCGCCCCCCAGATCCGG
>NZ_DATMVN010000757.1:0-4147 GCF_035563135.1 Streptomyces sp. | reverse complement strand
GCCCTTCAGGAAGAGGACGGCCGGAGCTGCCAGTGCGGACACGAGTACGGGCGCGCCGGCAGGCAGCACCGGCAGGAGGCCCAGTACCAGCAGGACGGCGAGCCCGGCTGTCACCCGCTCCGTGGGGCTCTTCAGCATCGGTGCGAGCAGGGCGAGGAACACGGCGGGGCCGGCCGCGTCCAGCCCCCAGGCGCCGGTGTCGCCGAGCGCCTCCGCCCCGAGCGCGCCGGCCAGCGTGGTCAGGTTCCACAGGGTGTAGAGCGTGAGTCCGGTGACGGTGAAACCGATGCGCGCCGCACGCCGGGTGGGCTGGGACAGGGTGACGGCGGTCGTCTCGTCGATGACCCATTGGGCGGCGAGGGGGCGCAGCACGGGCGGCAGGGCGAGGAGCTGTGACAGCCGTAGTCCGTAGAAGGCGTTGCGGGTGCCCAGGAAGAACGCTCCGGCCGCGGCGGTGTAAGGGTTGCCCCCGGCCGCGAGGGCGCCCACGAGGGCGAACTGGGAAGCGCCGGTGAAGACGAGGAGGCTCAACGCGCAGGTCTGGAGGAGGGTCAGTCCGGAGCCTGCCGAGGTCACGCCGAAGGCGAATCCGGAGAGACCCACGGCTATGCCCACGCCGAGTGCGTCCCGGACCACGGCGGAGTCCGGCTTCTCCTGGCCCGCGCCGTGCGCACCGGAGGCGCCGGTGCCCTGAGGGGGTGCTGTCTGTTCTGCCACGCCCTGGACGCTACGGGGAAAGCTTTCTGCCGGTCTTGTACGTTGTTGCACGCTCGCGCTGGTAGGCGCCCGGAGGCACCCCGACGATCCGGGTGAAGTGACGGTTGAGATGGGGCTGGTCGGTGAAGCCGACGGCAGCGGCGGCGTCGGCGGGCGCTGTTCCCGCGTCGAGCATGCGGCGGGCGCGGCGCACCCGGGCGTTCGTGAGCCAGGTGTGCGGGGGCATGCCGTACTGCTTCTTGAAGGCCCGCAGCAGCGCGAAGGGGCTGGTGCCCAGTTCGGTGGCGAGCACCTGCAGGGTGGGCGGCCGTTCCATCCGTTCCTCCAGCACCGCCCGCGCGCGGGCGGCGTCATGGGCGCCGGCGGAGTGCGGGGCCCTGGCCGTCAGCACGCTGCCGTGGCGGTCGAGCAGCCTGGCGACCAGGAGGCGCAGGACACTGTCGGCGGCCAGGGCGTTGCCTTCCTCGGCGGCCCGGTGGACCTCGGTGATCAGCCGGGCGGCATGCGGGTCCCGCACGCCGCTCTCGGCGAAGCCGACCGTGCCGCGCAGGCTCGTCAGGTCGGCCGCGATGTCGTTGATCACCTGGGCGGAGGGGTAGAGGGTGGCGTACACCCATCCCTCGGGTACTCCGGCGCGAGCGGTGTGCGGCACTTCCGGGTTGATCATGACCACGGTGCCGGGCCCGGCGTGCACGGTACCGCCGGGGAGACCGACGTCCTCGACACCGCTGGTGATGGTGCCGAAGACGTAGCCCTCGTGGCTGTGGCGCGGAAAGGTGTGGCGGACGTACCGGGCACGCAGCAGATCGAGGTGGGGCAGCTCCGCGTACTGCCAGTGCCTCGCCCATTCCTGTACCGGGTCCGCCTCCGCCATGTCCGTATTCTCGCAGGCCCGGGCGGGGGCCCGGGGTCCGGTGAGGTGAGTTCGGACCCGTCCGCCGGCTGTTGCCGGTCTTGTCCACCGGCTGTTGTCAGTGGCGGGGTGCACGATGGAGGGCATGGCCGGTTCCGCACTCGATTCGTTCTCTGCCGCGACCCGCAGCTGGTTCACGGCGGCCTTCGACGCGCCCACCGCGGCTCAGGAGGGGGCCTGGCGGGCCATCGGCGAGGGTTCGGACGTGCTGGTCGTCGCGCCGACCGGATCGGGCAAGACGCTCGCCGCCTTCCTCGCCTCTCTGGACCGGCTGGCGGCCGTCCCGCCTCCGGCCGAGGCGAAGAAGCGCTGCCGGGTGCTGTACGTCTCCCCGATGAAGGCGCTCGCCGTCGACGTCGAGCGGAATCTGCGTTCCCCGCTGACCGGCATCCGCCAGGAGTCGGTGCGGCTGGGACTGCCCGAGCCGGAGGTGCGGGTGGGGATCCGCTCCGGCGACACCCCTCCGGCCGAGCGCCGTTCGATGGCGACGAGACCGCCGGACATCCTGATCACCACCCCCGAATCGCTGTTCCTGATGCTCACCTCGTCGGCACGGGACGCGCTGTCCGGGGTGGAGACGGTGATCGTGGACGAGGTGCATGCCGTCGCGGGCACCAAGCGCGGTGCCCATCTCGCCGTGTCCCTGGAGCGTCTGGACGAGCTGCTGCCCCGGCCCGCGCGGCGTATCGGGCTGTCGGCGACGGTCCGCCCGGTCGACGAGGTCGCGCGGTTCCTGTCGCCGCAGCGGAGGGTGGAGATCGTCCAGCCCCCTTCCACCAAGGAGTTCGACCTCTCCGTCGTGGTTCCGGTGGAGGATCTCGGCGAGCTGAGCGGCTCCCCCGCCACCGGCGACGAGGGCGGCCAGGCGGAGAAACCGTCGATCTGGCCCCATGTCGAGGAGCGGATCGCCGATCTCGTGCAGTCGCACCGCTCCACGATCGTCTTCGCCAATTCCCGGCGGCTGGCGGAGCGCCTGTGCAACCGGCTGAACGAGATCGCCTGCGAGCGGGCGGCCGGCGCCGCGTTCGAGGAGGAACGGCAGGCGGGCGGGCCGCTGCCGGAGGCCCACTCCCCCGCCGAGGTCATGGCCCGGTCCGGAGCTGCGAAAGGGGCGCCTGCCGTCCTTGCCCGGGCGCACCACGGCTCGGTGTCCAAGGAACAGCGCTCGCAGGTCGAGGAGGACCTCAAGGCGGGCCGGCTGCCTGCCGTGGTGGCCACCTCCAGCCTGGAGCTGGGGATCGACATGGGGGCGGTCGACCTGGTGATCCAGGTCGAGTCCCCGCCGTCCGTGGCTTCGGGGCTGCAGCGGGTGGGGCGTGCCGGGCACCAGGTCGGTGCCGTGTCCACCGGTGTGGTCTTCCCCAAGTACCGCGGTGATCTCGTGCAGGCGGCCGTCGTCACCGAGCGGATGAGGGAGGGCGCCATCGAGGCGCTGCGGGTCCCGTCCAACCCTCTGGACGTGCTCGCCCAGCAGATCGTCGCCACGGTCGCGCTCGACAGCCGGCAGGCCGACGACCTGCTCGCCCTCGCCCGCCGGGCGGCCCCCTTCGCCTCCCTCCCCGAGTCCGCGTTCACCGCGGTGCTCGACATGCTCGCCGGACGCTATCCCTCCGACGCCTTCGCGGAGTTGCGGCCCCGGGTGGTGTGGGACCGTGTCACCGGTACGGTCACGGGCCGCCCCGGCGCCCAGCGGCTCGCCGTCACCTCGGGCGGCACCATCCCCGACCGCGGGCTCTTCGGCGTCTTCCTGGCCGGCGCGGACCCGAAGAAGGGCGGCGGGCGCGTCGGCGAGCTGGACGAGGAGATGGTCTACGAGTCCCGGGTCGGTGACGTCTTCACGCTGGGCACCACGTCCTGGCGGATCGAGGACATCACCAGGGACAGGGTCCTGGTCTCTCCCGCCCCCGGAGTCCCCGGCCGGCTGCCGTTCTGGAAGGGCGACCAGCTGGGCCGCCCGCTGGAGCTGGGCCGGGCGCTGGGCGCCTTCCTGCGGGAGATCGGCGGTCTGTCCGCCGAGGACGCCAGGCTCCGGCTGCTCGCCGCCGGGCTGGATGCCTGGGCGGCGGACAACGTCCTGTCCTACCTCGACGAGCAGCGCCGTGCCTGCGGTCATGTGCCGGACGACCGGACGGTCCTCGTCGAGAGGTTCCGGGACGAGCTGGGCGACTGGCGCGTCGTGGTGCATTCGCCGTTCGGCGCCCAGGTGCACGCCCCGTGGGCGCTCGCCCTGTCCGCCCGGCTCGGTGAGCGGTACGGCATGGACGCACAGGTCATGCACGCGGATGACGGCATCGTGCTGCGGCTGCCGGACGCCGATCTGATGGGCCTCGACCTCCTCGACTTCGATCCGGTCCAGGCGGACGCGGGCAGCGGCGCCGGCGGCGGCCCGGTACGCGACGGTGCCGGCCCGGCCTTTCCCACCGCCGGTCACGACAGCGAACAGCCCCCCGTGGGGGCCGCCGACGTGGTGTTCGACAAGGGCGAGATCAGCCAGGTCGTCACCGAACAGGTCGGGGG
>NZ_DATMVN010000756.1:0-9222 GCF_035563135.1 Streptomyces sp. | reverse complement strand
AATGTGGTCGATGGCCCAACGCGGCAGGCCCAGCAGCGCGCCAACCTCTTCGGCTTCCTTCGGTCCCAGGCGGCCGACGTGGAAGACCTCAACCAGCTTGGCCAGGTCCTTTGCCTTGCCGTCGCCGAGGTCAGACAGCGTGTGCATCACAGCGTCAACGGACAGGGCATCCTTGCGCGAGTTCTTCAGGAGCCGCTGAATCAGCTCGCTCGTCGCGGGGGACAGCAGGATCTGCCACGCCTCCTCCAGGACGATGTGCCGGTGCACGGCGGTCGACTGGGGCAGCCACACGTGCTCCACCCAGCACGTCACCGCAGCCATCAGCGACGGAATCGCGGGGGAGTTGCGGTCCAGGCGCGTGAAGTCGAACGAGATGATCGGCAGGTCAGTGGGGGGCAGCTCGGCGTCCTGGCCGTCGAAGAGCCCGCGCAGGCTCCCTTGGGTGTAGCGGGACAGGGCGATCGCGGCCTTTCGTCCCCAGACAGCGAGTTCGGCCGCCGGCCACTGGCCGTCTTCCGGATGGGTCAGGGCGTCCACGAGACCACCCAGCGAGGTGGCCTTGGGGCTGTTCATCGCGTGCTGGAGAGCGTACGCGGCCTCGGTTGCCAAGGCGTCCGGCTCCACAGCGACGATCAACTGCCGGATCAACTGCTCGCGTACCGGGTACGGAAAGAGCGGTGAGCACGGGTTGAGGGTGAACTTGCTGGCGTCGATGACGAGGCCGCCCAGATGCCGGGTGATCGCCGCCCATTCACCGACGTGTTCACCGCCGGTCTGATTCCTCTCTCCCCAGGTGTCGATGACGACGGCCTGGTGGCCGTTGGGGACCTCTCGGCCGATCCTGATCTTCGCCGTCGTGGACTTGCCGGAGCCGAGACCGCCCAGCGCGACGCTGTTCGTCGAGGGGAGCGCCCTGTCGTCGGTAAGGACCGGAGAGAGTCGAAAGGGCCGGTTGTCCAGCAGGGACCGCCCGAGCAGAATGCCGGGGAAATCGGCGCCTGAGACGACCAAAGGGGCAGTGATCGCGGCGTGGGTGGAGGGCAGACGGATCATTAGAGGATCGCCCCTTTCCGTGTCGAGGCTCCGTGCGGGGTGGTCATGACGTGGGCGCGGTGCTGCTGGCCGGACAGCCAGTCCAGGCAAATGCGGCGCCGGTCGGCCGTGAGACCGACTTCCCGGCGGGCTTCGGTGACGGCCTCCGGGCTGTCGCCCCACACCGTCAGGTAGGCGTCGATGTCCACGAGCGTCGCGCCCTGCACCAGCGCGCCCTGTGTGCTGCCGCTGGCGAGTTCGTGCGACTCGGCCTGAATCTGGTCGGTGAGGACGGCCTCACCGATCGCCTTCTGATACTTCGCCGACCGGCGGGACTGCCGCAGTGGCAGCGGCCGGTAGAGCACCGCGATCGAGCGGTCCTGTGTCTGCCCGAGGAGCAGCTTGGGCATGAGGTCACCGTCCGTCTCGGCCGGCCACGAAGTGATCCGCGCCGTTGCCGCGTAACGGCCGTCCTCCAGCTCGACCCAGCCCGAGCCCCGACCGACCACATCGAGAACCGGTTCCGGGTCGAGGGGCGTCAGGTCACCGAGGGCCGCGAGTTCCGCCTCCAGAGTGTCGACGACACGGGCCGGGGCCAGGCCCCTAGGAACATGGATGGAGATCGTCTGCGTGTGCTCGGTGGTCGCGCGCACATCGGCGTGATGCGTGACGTGCACCTGAATCCCCGCAGTACGCGCCTGGCTCCCAGCGAAGACCAGGGCCCGCGAGAACGCATCGTGAAACTGCGCCCGGCGGTAGGCGTCCTGCATGGTGCCGTGCTGCGGATACAGCGCCCATGTCCGGGTGGTCCCGGGCGGGGTGGTCATGGCGTCGGGCGCAGTGCGCTCGCGGACTCGCCGGTATCCGACAGCGGCCCATCGGGCGATCGAGCGCGGGCCGGGCGCCACGTTGAGCAGTACGCCGGCCGCGCCGACCGCGCCGAACGCCCAGAGGGGCGGTGCTGTGGTGAGCATGCCCGACAGCAACGCCGCGCTGCCGACCCCGACGTTCGCCTTGGTCAGCATCGTTTCCATAGGGCTGAGTCCGCGCTGGAGGGCGGGAATGCGGTAGCCGGGGGTCAGGGAGTACACGGGACGTCCTCTCATGAATGGGGCGGGCCGCGACGCTCGCCGTGGCGAGCGTCGCGGCCCGGATCGTCAGCCGGTCCTACGGGGTGGGCGGCCGGTTGGGTGCGGGCGCCGGCTGCGGGCTGGCGGCCGGTGGCCGACCCACCGGGGGCGGGACCACAGGCCCCGGCTGGCGGGGCTGCAGATTCGCCGCCCCCGGCTGATTGGCCGTGCGCGCCTGGCGGCGTGCCTCGGTGAGCTGCGCGTGCCGCGCGGCTCCCTCGTTCACCTGCTTGATGGTGGAGGCGGTGGTCAACCGTCCCGGCCGGGGGCGGTGCGGGACGCCGTACGCGGCGTAGAGCACTCCGCGGTCCTGGTGCACCGCCCGGCCCGGGGTCGGGACCGTGCGCAACCCGCGCGGCCCGTTCTCCTGCTCGTACACGTCCGGGACAGCACCCCGCATGATGGCCCGGGCGACCGGGCTGGTCGTGCGGCTCTCGATCGCGCTGCGGGCAGCGCCCGCGATCCTCGGACCGACGTACGGCACGCCGTGGAAGATCATGCGCAGCATGAGCGCGCACACGGCGAGCAGCAGCACGGTATCCAGGACGAGTGACCCTTTGGTCAGCGGAATGAACGGGCTGACGAGCAGGAGCACCATGGGGGTGAAGAGGAGCCCGAGCAGCCGGTTGAGCCAGGCTCGGACGGCGGTGGTGTCGCCGCCGCGAGCGAGCGAGGCGAGCACCAGCGGCGCCGCGCACACGAACGCCAGGGTGCCGAGCTGCCGGGCGATGAACACGAGGCCGGCGAACGCCAGGAGCACGACCAGTGCAGAGATGATCAGCAGTTGCGCCAATGGATTTCCCGCGTCGCCCCCCTTCTCCAGGTGCTCCTGGATCGAACCGAAGAGCGACGCCTCATCCGAGTTGAACGCGGTTGTGAACGCACGGCTCACAGCCAGGTTCAACTGCATGATCACCCCGGGGACCGACGCCATCCCCGCGATGGCCACGAGCGTCCATCCCGTTGAAGCGCCCATCTGCCGGAGCCGAGGCAGGCCCTGCCATGCGGTCAGGGCGCACATCACGACGACGCAGATGCAGATCGCGATGGCGATGTGCTCCCCCAGCCAGACGAACGGCTCGTAAGACCAGTCTTTGGGCGTCACCGGTGCTGACAGCTTCTTCGGGGCGACCAGCTCGCTGACTGTGTCGCAGAGGCCTTTGGCGAGGTCTTTGACGAGTTGGGATGCTGTGTCGGTGACCCCGCCGTCTGGTGGGATGAGGTTGTCGTCCGGGGCGGTGGTGCCGTCATCGAGGCTGCGATCACAGAACTCCCGGGCTTGACCCTTGATCTGGTCGCAGGGGTTGGTGTCCGGCATCTAGATCAGCTCTTCGGGCTGGTCACGGTAGAGAAAAGACTGTCGCCGTACATCGCCAGGACGACCGCGACGAAAAGGGTTCCGATCGCCAGTCCTCCCTTCCGCAGGGCGCCCTTGGGGTCGTTGCTGAGCTGGAGGAGCATGCGGACCGCAATGATGGCGATCACTGCGGCAATTCCCTTGGTGACGAGACCGCTGCCGGTGATGCCGATGGTGTCGAAAAAGTCGGTGAAGCCCGTGGACAGGTCCTTACCGGCGGCGAAGGTGAGCTTGCGCATTTCAGATCTCCTTGGAGGGTACGGGGCGTGCGACGGAATACAGGTCGGACATCATGTCCATGGGGTCATACCGGACGTTGGTGCCGGGTTTGGGGGCGTTGATGATCCAGCCGCCCCCGACGTAGATCCCGACGTGGTGAATGCTGGCGGCGCTCGATCCGTAGAAAACGAGATCGCCGGGGCGCATCTGTCCGGGTGTTACGGGTTCGGATGCCGCGAATTGCGCGGCTGCTGTGCGAGGCATCGAAATACCGGCCTGCGCGTAGGCGTAGAGGACGAGACCGGAGCAGTCGAATCCGGTGACGTTCGTTCCGGAGCTCCCGTTGGGGGAGCAGCAGATGCCCGTTGAGGCGCCGTTGGCGTTTCCACCACCCCATGAGTAGGGGGTGCCGATTTTGCTTTCTGCGGCATTGACTGCGGTAGCGGCCTGGGTGGTGGTGGCGGTTTTTCCGCCGCTGGGCTTATTGGCGAGTGCGTTGATCGATTTGACGTAGTTCTGTGTCTCCTCGATCTCGGGTACGCCTCCGGCTGCCCGGACTCTGCCGCTCCCTGCGTTGTAGGCGGCGAGCATGTTGGATTGCCTGTCGCCGGGAACGTCTTTCACTTCCTTGGCGACCGTGCACAGGTATTTCGCGGACGATGGGATGGCATCCTCGGGATCCCATACGTCCCGCTTACCGTCCCCGTTTCCGTCGATTCCGTGGCTTTCCCACGTGGACGGCATGAACTGCGCGATGCCTTGCGCGCCGACTGGCGATGACGCTTTCGGGTTGAAGCCGGATTCCTGCGTGATGAGCGCGGCCAGCAGGTTCGGGCTGACGTCGGGGCAGGTATTTCCGGCCTCCTCGATCAGACCCCGGTATTCGGCGGGGACGGACATGCCGAGCGCCGACCCGAGCCCGCCGCCGGCTGATCCGGCGCCGGTCGCCTGGACGAGCGCGCCAACGACCACGGCCGCGGTGGCTCCTAAGCCGATCGAGACGGCTGAAGTGGCTCGCAAAGCGGATCTCCTTCCTTGCTTGGCTCTTCGCGATGTTCTTGCAGTTCAGCGCATGTTTTGGTGTCCGCTGGGGATCCGCTGGAGTCTGTCTGGGATCCGTCCGGCCAGCGGAGGCTGGACGGATCCCAGCGGCCTCTCAGCGGATGTTCAGCGGTCACCCAGCGGGACCCGTGAAGGTCACGCGCCGGCCTTGGCAACGGCCAGAAGATCGTTGACCCAGTAGCCGCGCACAACGCCTTTCTCGTCCTTTCCGGGAGGTACACCAAGCAGCTTGGAAAGCTTCCTTCCCTGCATGCTGGGCGCCGTTTCTGTGATTTCAAGGAGCGGGGCCAGTTCTGCCGTGGGCATGAACTCGGTTCCCCGTTCCTGAATGAGGGCAATGGCTCGCGTGAGCGGAGTTTCCGGTACCTCGCTGATCGCCTGATGCTGTCTGGCGAGGACTTCATCCACGACGCCCCACATGAACTCGTTCCGGAAATTGAACCCTCGAATGAGCGTGGAAACCCCCTTGGCGAAAAGGACCGCCTGCCCCTTGATGCTTGCGTCCAGGAACGCGGGGTGAATGGGGGCCATCGTCTCAAAGTAGGAATCTCCGAGCGCCACTTTCGCGGTGCCCTTTGATTCCACGTAGAGGCAGAGACGGTAGAGGAACTGCGCGCGCACCTTGACCGGGATTGCGTCGTTGGACGGACGCTGGGTCATCATGATGGTGGAGATTCCGGACTCCAGGGATTTGGAGACCAGTTTCCGCGACTTGTCCACGTTCTGCCGAACGGTTTCCTGCGATTCCTTGCTTCCGTCATCGACGTAGAAGTCGGCGGCCTCGTCGATGACGAAGAACACCGGCTTGAATTCGGGTGCAGGCTGCCGATTCCGCTTGGCTTCCTGCATTTTCGCGTACCGGTCATCCACGCGGGAATTCAGCTCATCGAGCATGCTTTCCAGGACGGCCGGATCATCGGATGCCTCGTACCGGACGGCGACTTTCTGAAACTCTGTGAGCCCGCACAGCTTCCCGTCGAGCAAGTACAGATCGAAATCGCCATATGCGATGAGCAGGCATGTAATGATGCCGTTGACCAGGGTGGTTTTCCCTGTCTGCGTCATACCGCCGACAAGCAAAGACGCTTTGTCGAAGGTAGGGACTCCGACCAGTTTTCCGGTGACGTCGTGCCCCATCGGCACCCCGGAGAATGCGGCGATTTCCTCCCGCGTCGGAGCGGGAAACTCGCGGCTGAAGGGTTCTTCCTTCAGGACCAGGAGCCGCACCTGCCGCTCGTTCTTCCGGCTGCGTTCCGCCTTGAGGTGGAGCCGAGTGACGCCGAACATCGACGCGATGGGACCCAGCTTGGTGGCGACGTTCTCGAACGTGCCGCGCGGCGGGAGGAGGAAGCGGTACATGGTGCCGACGTCGAGCTGCTTGACGGTGACGTCGGCGTCAAGGATCACCTCGTCCCTCCCGATGGCTCCGGCGCGACTCAGCACGGTGGTGAGCTCCGTGTGGACCGGAGGCCCCGAAGCTTCCTCCTGAGCGTCTGCTGCGTCCCCTGTGGCCTCCTGCTGACGCTGGGCTGCCGCAGGCTGCTTGTCGGCCAGGAAGCGGCGGACGCGAGTGCGGATCCACCAGGCCGCGTATCCGAGGGCGATGAGCGCCCCGACCGCGACGGCCACGGTGGCCGGCCAGGACAGGCCCAGCTTGTCCTTGATGGCGGCCAGGACACCAGCCGCGATGCACAGACCGCCGATCGCGCCTGCCAGTTGCCCGTACAGGTCTTCCTCGGCCTCGGCCTTCTTCTTCTTGGTCACATCCCCCTCCTCCTTGCTCTGCGAGAGCTCAAGAATTTGCAAAGCATAACGCTTTTGCTGGATCTTGCAATTACGATTTTCGTACTGAACTCCGGTTCTGCTCTGCGGTTCTGCGGCCCTAAGGCTCGCTCGCCGGTTCACTCGCCGGGGTTTGCACTGCTCGACTGCAACTGTTTCCGGCAGTCGCGAAGCGGCCCAGCCAGGTCGTTCCTGGCTGGGCCGCATCGGTGGTGCCGGACACGTGTCCGGGTGTGCGCAGGTCAGGCGCCCGCCTCCTCGGAGGTCTCCTCCGCCTCCTCGGTCTGCTCGGCGCCGCCGTCCCTGTCGGTCTGCGGGCCGGCGGCTTCCGCCTCCTTCTCCATCAGTTCGGCCCAGGCGCGACGTACGCGCCGCTCGGAGCCGACGAAACCGAGGTCGCGGAATTCATCGCGGGCCTGGCGGTAGGACTGCGGCGGGTCATCGACGTAGCGCAGGTGCCGCAGGGCGACGTCCAGCTGTCCGTCACTCAGCGGTACGTCGGGCTCCGGGACCGGCACACCGGCCACGGCCGCGAGTTCGGCGAGCGCGGCGGCACGTGCCGCCCGCTCCTCGGGTGTGCCGCCGGGCGTGACGGTCGGATCCTGGGGTGTGCCGCCAGGTGTGCCGGATTCACTCGCAGGGTCGTTGACCTGCGTGCCTGCGCCGGAACCGGTGAGGGCGAGCGTGCCGGGCACTGTGCCGGGCAGGGCGGGCGCGGTCGGCTCCCACTCCTCCAGTACCGGCAGGCGGATCGCCGAAACCGACGCCGGGAGCAACTTCTCCGCGATGGTCTTCTCGGTCGTCACAGCCTGGCCGTGCAACTGCTCGGTCATGGTCTGCTGCGCCTTGAGAATGGCCACTCGGTAGTCCGTCTCGGCCTCCGCGACGCGCGTCTCCAGCGTGGTGGCGAGCGCCAGCAGCTCGATGCGGTGCGCGGCCTCCGCCTCCATCTCCTCCAGGCGGTCGGCGACGTCCTGGCGCTTGACGGCGAGCTTGCCCCGCGTCGTCTCCGATACGGGCCGTCCAAGGCTGGGCAGTGCCCACCACCAGGCGCCCTTCGTCGCGATGATCGCGACGGGGGTGATGACCACGGCCAGGTCGAGGGGGGCGCCGTTCCGGGTGGCCAGGATCAGGTGCGCGGTGGGGATGGCGGCGTTGATGAGGGTGAGTGCCAGCCCGGCCCACTGGACCCGCCGGGCGCGGGGCCGGTTGTTACCGGCCAGGATCTCCGTCGCCTGGAAAATCACCCACAGGGCGTCCAGCGCGACCACGGTGGGAATCGCCCACCCGCCGAACTTCGATTCCAGGATGTCGTAGGTGACGGCCACCGACAGGATGGCCACGGCCAGAGTGATCACACTCAGGCCGGTGAGCACTGCCCCGCGCGGCTGGCGCAAGCGCTCCGGGATGTCAGGCATTCCCATGTCTGTGTTCCTTCCTTGGTGCGGGCTCAGCGCGCCAGCGAGACGATGACGAAGACGACGAGGGGGCCGCACATGCCGAGCAGGTAGATGAGTCGCATGTCGATTCCTCCGGTGGGAGAGAGTCAGTTGGTGTTGGTTCCGGACAGGCGCCGGATCTTGGCGAGGTGGGTGTCCTGCTGCTCGATGAGGCGGCGGATCTGCTCGGCGAGCGGGGGGTGTGTGTCCCAGTCGCTGTAGTGGGACTGTCCGTAGCTGTCGGCCTCCGCGATGGGCCATTCCGCGGCCTCCGGGTATCCGGCAGCCGTCAGGGCCGCCGTGTGGCCCAGGTCGGCGTAGAGGTGCCGTTCGTGCACCCGGGCGATCTCTGCGGCCTCGCGGTCGAAGGCGGTGGCTGCGGTCCGGGTGCGGTCCTGAGCGTCGATCAGTCGGGAGACTGCGGGCGCCCATTCCCGGGCGGCCTCCGGCGTGCGCAGGTAGTCGTACGCCGATCCCAGCGCCTTCAGCTCGTGCTGGTAGGTCTTCCAGAGGGCGGGTGCCTCATGGATCGCGGCCCTCAGGTCGCTGATGTAGGCGGCGTCCCTCCACTGCTCCCGCGCCCTCTGGTAGACGTCGTCCAGGACGAGGCCGGCCTGTCGGCGGAGGAGGTGCTCGGCCTCGTTTTCCGTCTGGGAAACGTAGGAGAGGCGGGGGTCGTCGTACGCGGCGACGGGCTTGAACGGCTCCTCCTCGCGGCCGGTGAACGGCGGGGTGAAAGTGAAGGACAGCCCGAAGCCGGAGGGGTGCGGCTCCACCTTCTTCAGGTTCGGCGGCAGATACGGGTGAAGGCGGTCGAAGATCACGCGGATCTCCTCAGGCGACGTGCTCGTGTACGTGCTGTCGAACATGGGGTTCTCCGATCGGGTTCGGGTCAGGAGCGGCGGTTGGGTCACCAGTCACCGAAGGTGCAGACCGGGCCGCATCCGGATGTGCGGCAGTCGTGGGCGCGGATCTCCGCGATCCGGCGCTCTTCCTCATCCCTGCGGGCGGATCCGTTCCAGCGGACGGGCTCAGCTCCGGCCGCGAGTTCGTCGCAACGGCCGCAGCCGTCGACCTTGCGCCCGAAGTTCGGGCCGTGGGTGTGCTTCACGTGGTCCTCCTGAATCGGCGTAGCTCGGGGTGGATCATGGTCACGGGGTAGCCCCGGTCCCACGCCCTGGCGGCCGCCGTGGAGGCAGCC
>NZ_DATMVN010000755.1:0-9380 GCF_035563135.1 Streptomyces sp. | reverse complement strand
CAGTTCCGCCTCCGTGGCGCCCCGCTCGAACCACTCACCGACCTGCGGCTCCAGGCTCGCGCACTCCGCCGCCGAGAGGCTCAGCGAGGGCGCCGTGCGTCCGAGGGCGGCCAGCAGGACGAAGGCCCGTGACCGCGTCGGCCGCCGGTCCTCCTGAGGTACGTCGCCCCGGACGAACGCCGCCCACCACTCGTCGTCGCGCGCGGTGCGGGAGAAGAACGTCCGGGTCACCCAGAGCATGACCTCATCGGTGGCGAGGCACTCACTGCCCCGGCGCAGATGCCCGGCCGCCTGGAGCCTGTTGAGCGCGGTCCGCAGGGCGCACTGCCCGTACGGGAGCCACTTGGCCAGCGTCTTCACGGAGATGTCGGAGCCGTCCGGCAGCCGGTCGATGTACGCGGCGACGGCGGCCTCACGGGGCGGCAGATGCGAGAAGTCGCGCCCACCGCGCGGGCGCTGGTCCGGCGCGGAACGCTTGCCGTAACCGGGGTTGGCCATCGGGTGCGGCGGCAGGTACGAGGAGGAGGGGGCAGCACTAAGCTGGTCGACAGCCATCAGATCGTTTTCTTTCGGCTAGGCGATCTCGTTGGTCAGACCCCTGTCAGGTGTTCCCGCACCGACGGGGGTCGTCTGCTGTGCGGCACGCTAGAGCGTCACAACGTTCCGTGGCAAGTCGGTCACAAACGGTCAAGACTGCAGGTGGGGAGGGTGGGTGGGTGGGAACAGACCCACCATCCCCATCCCTGGAAAGAGCGCTCGGAGCCCAGGGCTTGAGCCCCGGGAAGCCGGATGCGGACGTCGGAGTGATCACCGGCCGGTCTCCCAAGGGCGGGAGCCACCTGCCGCGGCACCGGGAAGCGGCTGATCGCTGATCCTGTGCAGAACGCCCTGGGGGAGACCCGCTCCCTCGCTCAAGGACTCGAACCGGAGGTTGCCGTCCTTCTGCATCGTGAAGCGCGCGGTCTCCTGGCTGTTCCCGCACGGCCACGCCTGGGGACCGTCGTCACCGGCCTGGGCCTTCAGGACCAGCAGGTCGTCCTCGGCGGAGGTGAGCCGGTAGTCACCGGTGCAGCTGGTGTTCAGCATGGAGACCGACGCGTCGGAGGAGACGATCTCACCGACCGCGCCCTGCTTGATCGCGATCCTCAAGGTGCCGCCAGGCAGGTTGCTTCTGGTCGTGAGGTCCCCCTGCCAGGTGCCCAGGAACGCCTCGGGGATGTCGTTGCCGTCATCGCCGTTGCCCATCATCTGCACGGCGACGAGTGCCGCCGCCGACACGATGAGCGCGGCAGGGGCGGCGAGGAGAACCCGCCTGGTGCGCCGGCCCGACCGGGGGGCCGGCCCGTCGTGGATCGTGTCGACCGGGTCGGGCAGAGCTGTCAGCTCCCGCATCAGGCCGTGGATGTCCGCCACGACTGGGGAGGGCAGCCACCCTGCTCCAGCCAGGGAGGCGGCCCCGCCCGGTGCCAGTGCGCGGGCGATCTCCCCGGCCGAGGGCCGTGACGCCGGGTCCTTGGCCAGACAGGCGCCGGCGATCTCACGCAGCTGACCGGACAGACTTCCCGGATCAGGTTCCTCGTGCACGACCTTGTACATCAGGCCGGCCGCTCCCTCACCCGTGAACGGCCCCCGGCCGGTCGCGGCGAACACCGCCGATGCTGGGGGAGCAGTGTGCGGGGGCCACGGAATCCACACGGGTCACGCCCACGGCAGAGACCCCCGGAAGGGCACCGCTGTAGCCGTTGGCCGCGACGCCGGACGACGAAAGTCGTTGCCCGCGCGGCGGTTACGTGTGCTTGAGGTCGGCCACGAAGGCCGCCCAGGCGCTCGTCCGGAACAGGAGCGCCGGGCCGTCGGTCCTCTTGGAGTCGCGGACGGGGACGACGTCGGGGTGCCCGTCGGCAACTTCGAGGCAGTTGCCGCCGTCGCCGCCGCTGTAGGTGGACTTACGCCAGGTGGCGACCTCGAGGCAGTCGCCGCCGTCGCCGCCGCTGTAGGAGGACTTGTGCCAGGTCACCGTGGCCAGGTCGTAGTCAGAGCTGCTGAGCTTCATGGTCGTAACCCTCCGCCGCTGATTCGATCATGGCCAGGGATGCTGCGGGTGACAGTGCGCTAGCCACTACGAGATCGTAAGTCAGCTCATAATGCCGTAGGGCTGCTGGGTCATCCTGCAATTGACCTGTGCCCAGGCCTTGGAGGTAGGCGAGGGCCGGTGCGTCCGGAAAGTGCATGAGCTTGAGGGAGCCCGTGAGAGCTGTATGGGCCCCGGCCGAGAACGGCAGCATCTGCACGATGATCCGGTGTTGTTGGACCAGCCCCGCCACATGACGCAGGGCCTTCGCCATCACTCCGGGCCCGCCTATCTGTCGGCGTAGAACCGCCTCGTCCAGAACGACCCACAACAGGGGTGTTGTTGGATCGGTCAGCAGCTGCGCCCGCTCCAGCCGCGCGACCACCAGGTCGTCGATCACGTCCTCCGTGGCCGTCGGCTGGTACGCCCGGAACACCGCTCGCGCGTACGCCTCGGTCTGGAGCAGCCCGGGGACCAGGAGGGGTGCGTACTCCCGGATCGTTGTCGCAAGGCGCTCCGCCTCCGCCGCCTCCGCGAAGTGGTCCGGGTACTTGGACTCCTTCAGCGCAGCGCAGTTGCGTACGAAGAATCCGCCCGCACCCAGCACCTCATCCAGCTTCTCGGCCTGGTCCGGCTGCATGCGCCGTGTGCCGGCCTCCAGTTGCCCGATGAATGAACCGCTGACGAACAGCGGTGCTCCCAGGGCGTCCTGCGAAAGGCCTGCCGCCTCTCTGCGGTGGCGGAGTTCCGCGCCCAGGAGGGCCCGGGGCGAGGAGGAGGGGTCGAGCTTCTTGGGTCCGGGCACGGCGACTCCGTGGGGCACACGTGGGGGTGTTGGAACTGCGCCTCTTCCACGGTAACGAGGAATTGGACACGCTGTGTATGCATAGCCGCTACTCAGCGTGGAAATGGGGAAGATCATGATGACGGCTACGAAACGGCGTGAAGAGGCAGCGGACAGAGTGCGGGCTGCGGAGGACGCGGTGGCGCGGCTGCGGGCCGGGCTCGCGGGAGTCGGCGTGAAGCTGCCGTCGCTGCGGATCGACCCGGTGTCGTGCGCGGGCGACGAGCCGGCCCCGCTCGTCGACCTCGGCCGGTGCTCGATCGAGACGGCGCTGCGGCTGAGCGCACAGCTCGAAGTGAAGGCCGCTCATGACAGTTGAAGGGCTGGAGCCGTGTACGCCGGAGCCCGGCACGTTCGCGGTGGACGGCAGGGACGGCAGGGTGGGCCGGGTGATGGGCCGTGTCGGCCCGTACGTACAGCTGCGCCCCCCGGGCGGCGGCGCGGAATGGGACTGTCCGCCGGAGGCCGTCCGGGCGGCTCCGCCGGGGCTCGTGCTGCGGGCCCGGGTGACGGAGATCAACCGGGAAGGGCAGTTGCCGCGATGAGCCGGGGGACACCTGCCTTGAGGTCGCTGCGCGCCTCACACGATCGTGGGACGCTGGTGGGAGCGGCGGACCGCCGCTGGAACGTCGATCTACGCTTCCACACCGGGCCACAGGGGAAGGGACCTGCGATGACCGCTGCAATGGTCGAAAACGATCAGGGCTCCGAGGGCCGCCCGTGGGACTACCTGCTGCAGACCTGGCAGGAACTGGACGTGCCCGAGGGGTGGCGCGCCGAGATCGACGAAGGGCAGATCGTCTTGGTACCGCCGCCTCATGCGCACCACAACAGCATCGCCGAAACGGTGCAGCGTCTGCTGTACCGGGGCCTCCCCGATGAACTGGGGATCTACCAGACGCTCGGTGTGCACGTTGCGCCTCTCGACAAGCTCTACGTCCCGGACCTCGTCGTGTTGCCGAGAGATCTCGTCACCGCCGCCGATCCGGAGACCAGCGACCCGATGGGCGCGTCGGAAGCACTGCTGGTCGTCGAGATCACGTCCAAGGGGAACGCGCGGGAGGACAGGACGAAGAAGTACCGCGCCTACGCGCGGGCGGGGGCCCCGATGTACCTGCTGATCGACCGGTTCGACACACGCGGGGCGATGTCCACGCTGTTCACGGAGCCGAACGAGGACGGCACGTACAAGTGTTCCGTCCCCGTGCCCTTCGGGAAGCCGCTCCTGCTGCCCGCACCCTTCGACGTCACCCTGCCCACGGCAGATTTCCCGGCCTGAGGGAGCGTGGGGGCGTTGCGCACCTGAACAGCGGGGCCGGCTCCATGGTGGAAGCCGACCCCGCCTCTGCGCACGGTGCGTCAGGTTCTACATGCGGTAGCTGTTGTAGTACGTGCCGACCTGGTCGTGATAACCCGGGTCTCCCGCGTGCTTGTCCTTGTCGAACTCCGGGGAGTCCTTGATCTGGTCCTTGGTCAGGTCGACGAATACCGTCCTGTGCTCCGTGTCGATCCCCTTGACCGTCCCTGCCGGAAGCAGGACGCTCTTGCCGAAGATCCAGACGCCGGTATCGACGACGATGTGGGCCGAGCCCACCTCGTCGGAGTGCTTGTCGACCTTGCCGATGCTTCCGTCCGTCGCCTCGACCGAGAATCCGGTCAGGTCGGCGCCCGCGGTGTGACCACTCGTGGGCTGGTAACCCCACAGGTTGTCGCTCATATTCGGCTCCTTCCTCGACGGTTCGTCCGGCGCGGCCATCCCCTCGTGATGAGGAGGAGTGCCGCTCAGTAATTCGGCTGCCCGCGCTTTTCCGGTCTACACATGAGGAATTCGGTGGGCCCAGAAATAATCGCGGGCGGCCCAGAACGTGAAGGTTCCGGGCCGCCCGCGATCGTTGCTGGACGAGGTATTTACCAGCGGTACCACCGGCCGCGCTTGCCGCCGCCGGCTGCCGGACGCACGAAGAATCCGATGAGCCACACCACGAGCACGATCACCGCGATCCACCACAGTGCCTTGAGTGCGAAACCGGCACCGAAAAGGATCAGGGCGAGCAGAAGAACAAGAAGCAGGGGAACCATTGTTATCAACCTCCGAGGCATCTGGTGCCCGGCCTTTCATTTCCTACACACACGTGTTCGTGAGGAAAATTCTGCGGGTATCCCGTGACCACTCACGGCCGGGCCGGAGGCTGTGCGGTCAGACGCCTGCGGGTTCCTTCGCCGGGCTGCCGCCCGACGGGGCGGCCGGGCCGGTGGCCGCGACCGTGGAGGGGGCCGGTTCCTGGGAGACGTTGAACTCCGTCAGCAGCGCCTTGCTGAAGCCGAAGAAATACGTGGCGACGAAGCCCGCCACGTAGCCGACGAGCAGGCCGCCCGCATAGACCGCGACCGTGGCACCGAGGCCGTGGTTGCCGTCCAGGAGCGGGAACAGGGCCCAGCCGGACGGGCCGATGGCGGTCGAGCCGACCGAGTCGCCGAGCTGGTTGAACAGGCCCACGAAGCCGCCGCCGAACGCGCCGCCCACACAGGCCGTGACGAACGGGCGGCCCAGCGGGAGCGAGACGCCGTAGATCAGGGGCTCGCCGACGCCCAGCAGACCTGCGGGCATGGCGGACCTGATGGTCCTGCGGATCGACTCGTTCCGGGGGAGACGGAGGTAGACCGCGGCGGCCGCGCCGACCTGGCCGGCTCCGGCCATCGCGAGGATCGGGAGCAGGACCGTGAAGCCCTGCTGCTCGATGAGGGTCGTGTGGATCGGGATCAGGGCCTGGTGCAGGCCCAGCATCACCAGGGGCAGGAAGAAGCCGCCGAGCAGGAAGCCCGCGCCCGCGCCGCCGGTGGAGAGCAGCCAGTCGGCGAACGTACCGATGGCGGAGGAAATCTCACCGGCCACGTACATCAGGCCGAAGATCGTGACGAGGCCGGAGACCAGGACGGTCAGGGTGGGGGTGACCAGGACGTCCAGGGCTTCCGGCACCCAGCGGCGGCACCACTTCTCGACGTACACCGCGAGGACCGCCGCGCCGAGCGCACCGAGGACGCCGCCCTGGCCGGGCGCGAGGGTCTGGCCGAAGGCGTCGATGTTCGCGACGCCGGGGAAGACGATGATCGCCGCGACCGCGCCCCCGAGGATCGGTGTACCGCCGAACTCCTTCGCCGCGTTGTAGCCGACGAAGACCGCGATCAGGGCCATGAAGCCGGAGGCCATCGCCGCGAGCGCGGGGGTGACCGAGGTCAGCCATCCGAGGTTCACCAGCAGGCCGTTGAGACCGGCGATGATGCCGCAGCCGATCAGGGCGGGGATCAGCGGGACGAAGATGTTCGCGATCCTGCGCAGGAACAGCTTGAACGGGGTGGAGTTCTTCGCCTTCTGCTGGGCCTTGAGGGCCGCGCCCTTGCCGGCCAGCTCCTCGGCCGTGTGGACGGGTGCGGGAGCCTGTGATGCCCGGCCCTCCTCGACCAGCTGCTCGAACTCGGGGGTGACCCGGGCGACGGTGCCCGGACCGAGGACGATCTGGTAGGTGTCGTCCTCGACCACGCCCATCACCGCGGGGACGGCCTTGAGTGCCTCGTCGTCCACGAGGGAGCGGTCGTGCAGGCCCAGCCGGAGCCGGGTCATGCAGTGGGCGATCGAGCTGACGTTCGCGGCGCCACCGACAAGCGGCAGGATCGCGGCGGCAGTGGCGCGGTTCTTGTCTTCAGTAGCCATGTGCGTGGTGCCTTGCTGTGCGGGGAGTGGTGCGTCAGGGGGTACGGACAGCTGCGAGGGCGGCGCGGAGGTGGCCGTGGGAGTCGGTCAGGAGCGCGGCGGCGGTGGGACCGTCGACCCCGCCGAGGATGGTGAGGATGGCGTTCTTCACCTCGCCGTCGGTGGCGGTGAGCGCGGCTTCGATCTCCTGGTCGGAGGCGCCGGTGGCGAGGGAGACGATCCGGCGGGAGCGGGCGCGCAGCTTCTCGTTCGAAGCGCGTACGTCGACCATGAGGTTCCCGTACGTCTTGCCCAGCCGGATCATCGTGATCGTCGAGAGCATGTTCAGGACGAGCTTCTGCGCCGTGCCCGCCTTGAGGCGGGTGGAGCCGGTGAGCAGCTCGGGGCCGACGACGATCTCCAGGCCGTGTTCGGCCGCCGCTGCGAGCGCGGAGCCCGCGTTGCACGAGAGACCGAGGGTGAGGGCGCCCTCGGCACGGGCGTGCTCGACGGCCCCGACGGCGTACGGGGTGCGGCCGGAGGCGGAGATGCCGACCACCGTGTCGTCGGCGGTGAGGCCCAGGCCGTCGAGGTCGGCGGCGGCCAGCTCCTTGCTGTCCTCGGCGCCCTCGACGGCCTTGACCATGGCGGAGGGGCCGCCCGCGATCAGGCCGATGACCTCGGACGGGTCGGTGTTGAAGGTCGGCGGGCACTCGCTGGCGTCGAGCACACCGAGACGGCCGGCGGTGCCGGCGCCCGCGTAGATCAGCCGGCCGCCGCGCGCCATGCGCTCGGCGGTGGCGTCGATCGCGGCGGCGATCTGCGGCAGCTTCTCGGCCACGGCGGCGGGGACGGTGGTGTCCTCGCCGTTCATGATGCGGGCTATCTCCCGCGTCGACAGCCGGTCGATCTCGGCGAGCTCCGGCCGGAACGCCTCGGTGGTGAGCGTGGCGAGCTGGGCGCGCAGTTCGCCGTAACCGCCGGGGGTGGTTTCGCCGGCGTTCGCGTCGGTGGTGGAGGGCATGGGCAGCGCTGCTTTCTCGTCTTCGTACGGTTCGCTGGGACGGGTGCTCGCCGGGGTCAGCGGCTGCGTGCGGTGTGGCGGTGGGCGAGAGCCTCGTAGGAGGCGGACAACGCGGGTGCGGCCGTCTCGTACGTCCGCTGGGCGACCCCTATGAAGAGGCAGTCGACGACGAGGAGCTGGCTCGTGCGGCTCGACATGGCGGCGGGCCGCAGCTCGCTCTCCCGGGCGGTGGACGTGGTCAGCACATGGTCGGCGTACTGCGAGACGGGCCCGTCCGGGCGGCCGGTGATCGCGATCGTCGCCGCACCGCGGTCGAAGGCGACCCGGAGCGGCTCGATGACGTCACCCGTGGAGCCGGAGTGGGTGATCGCGATGGCCACGTCGCCGGGGCGGAGCTGCACCGCGTTGGTCACGGCGAGGTGCGGGTCCATGTGGGCGTGGGCTATGAGGCCGATGCGGAGCAGCTTCTGCGCCAGGTCCTGGCCGACGAGGGAGGAGGCGCCCACGCCGTAGATGTCGATGCGGCGCGCGGTCGCGGCGGCGGCCACGGCGGCCCCGAGCTGCACCGTGTCGAGTCCGGCGGCGGTGTCGGCGAGGGTCTGCTGCTCGTCGTAGGCGAGCTTCGCGACGACGTCCGCGATCGGGTCGTCGACCGTGATGTCGGCGGTGACGGCGGGCGCCCGGCCGGACTGCTGATGAGCGGCGAGGCCGGCGAGCGCGAGGCGCAGGTCCCGGTAGCCCGGGTAGCCGAGGAGGCGGGCGGTGCGGACGACGGTCGCCTCGCTGGTGCCGGTGATCTCGGCGAGACCGGTGACGGTGAGGGCGGCGCACCCGGCGGGGTCCCCCGCGACCGTTTCGGCGACCCGCTGCATGGAGCGGGTCATGGACGGGGCGAGGGTCCGCACCTTGGCGGCGAGAGCTGCGGGGGCGGGCGGCGAGTCCGGGCTGAAACTTTCCTTCACGTCATTGGTCACCCTTGAAAGTTATTTCCAAGCCTCCGTCCCGTCAATCCCTCCTCGGCCGAAGGGGAGTTGTGGCCGAAAAAAGTGAGCGATATGTCCGTTTGTGGTGTCCGTGGCCCACCGGTGGCCCGGCTCGGGGCGGCAGGCGGCGGGGGACAATGGGGCCATGGAGCTGAACAGCCTGGAACAGGAGCTGCACACCGCGCGTGCGCTGGTGATGGCCGACCTCGTCGCGGGTGATGTGGCGGAGGCCCGGATCGTCTCGATGGTCGAGGACGCGGTGGCCCACCGGCGGTGGTGGGCCGAGCAGTGGCCCGAGGGCGTTTCCTTCGTCACGGGGCTCGTGGCGCAGGACGTCCAGGACGCTCTCCTGGAACAGCACGGGCGCTGGCCGCTGTGCCCGGTGTGCACGGAGGGAGGGCCGCACGCCCTGGACGTCGAGCCGGAGCTCGGTCCCGATCCGCACTGGGTCTGCACGAAGGCGACGGTGTCCGTCGCGCGGGTGGGGTCGCTCGCCGAGGTGCTCCGCCGGTGACCGTCTACATCGACCCGCCGACCTGGCCGGGGCACGGCCGCATGTGGTCGCACCTGGTCAGCGACGAGTCGTTCGCGGAGCTGCACGCCTTCGCCGCCGCGATCGGCTGCCCGCCCCGTGCCTTCGAGCGCGACCACTACGACATCCCCGAGGAGCGTTACGCGGACGCGGTGCGCGCCGGGGCGCGGGAGGTCGGGCCGAAGGAGATCGTGCGCCGGCTCACGGCCGCCGGGCTGCGGCGCCCGAAGGGGCGGCC
>NZ_DATMVN010000754.1:0-3397 GCF_035563135.1 Streptomyces sp. | reverse complement strand
GGTGGTCGAGACCGAGCGGGTCGCGGGCGCCGGGCAGCTCCGGGTAGGACGGCGGCTCACCTGGGTACGGCGGCACGGGCAGGGGCGCGGGCAGCGGCGGCAGGAAGCGGTCGGCCAGGGCGTCGAGGGCCGCGACCGAGGGTATGGCGGGCGTCTCGGGGCGCTCGCGTGCGGAGTGCTCGGCGTTGCGGCGCCCCAGCTCGTCGAGGAGTTCCCGCTCGCCCCGGCCGCGCATCAGCAGCAGGACGAACGGGTCGCTGTCCAGGAGCCGTGCCGTCTGGAAGCAGAGCGCCGCCACATGCTTGCAGGGCCATCCCCGGTCCGGGCAAGAGCAGTCGGGGTCCAGATCACCGGCGGCGGGCAGCAGACGGATGCCGGCCTCCCCCGCCGTGTCGACCAGGGAGTGCGGCATCTCCTTGTCGAGCAGCGCCGACAGGTGCCCCGGCCGGGCCGCGACGGCGTCCAGGAACAGGTCCCAGTCGGACGCCGCCAGCGTGCGCAGGCGCAGCTCCGCGCGGTAGGGGCGGGGGCGGCTGCCGTGGACGTAGGCGATGACCCGGCCGGGGGTGACGGTGATCGCGGCGACGTGGCCGCCGTCGGCATACGTACGGCCGCGGGCGAGGCGTCCCCCGTCCATCGACAGGGTTTCCAGCGCGTCCACCCAGGCCCGGCCCCACCAGCTGTCCGCGAAGGACCCTTCGGCGCCGGAGGCCCGGGCGGGCACCGCTTCGAAGGTGCGCCGCAGATCGTCGGGGCCCGGGCGGGCCGCAGGGCTCCCGCCGGGGCTCATGGCGTCCTCCGGAGCGAGACGAGGTCGGCCAGGTCACGGTCGCTGAGTTCGGTCAGGGCGGCCTCGCCGGAACCGAGCACCGCGTCGGCCAGGGCCCGCTTGGACTCCAGCAGCTCACTGATGCGGTCCTCCACGGTGCCCTCGGCGATCAGCCGGTGCACCTGCACGGGCTGGGTCTGGCCGATGCGGTACGCGCGGTCGGTGGCCTGCTCCTCGACCGCCGGGTTCCACCACCGGTCGTAGTGGATGACATGGGCGGCCCTGGTGAGATTCAGTCCTGTGCCCGCCGCCTTGAGGGAGAGCAGGAAGACGGGGACCTCGCCGGACTGGAAGCTGTCGACCATCCGTTCCCGCTCGGGGACCGGTGTGCCGCCGTGCAGCAGCTGGGAGGGGATCGCGCGGGAGGCGAGGTGGGCGGAGAGGAGCCGGGCCATCGACACGTACTGGGTGAAGATCAGGACGGAGCCGTCCTCGGACAGGATGGTGTCGAGGAGCTCGTCGAGCAGGGCGAGCTTGCCGGAGCGCCCCATGAGCCGGGTCGGCTCCTCCTTCAGATACTGCGCGGGGTGGTTGCAGATCTGCTTGAGCGATCCCAGCAGCTTCATGATCAGTCCGCGCCGTGCGATGCCCTCCGACTGCTCGATGAACGCCATGGTCTCGCGGACGGCCGCCTCGTAGAGCGTGGCTTGTTCCCGGGTGAGGAAGACGGGGTGGTCGGTCTCCGTCTTGGGCGGCAGCTCGGGCGCGATCCCCGGGTCGGACTTCTTGCGGCGCAGCAGGAAGGGCCGGACCAGCCGGGAGAGCCGCTCGACCGCCTCCTCGTTGCCCAGGCCTGCGGCGGTGCCGGTGTTCTCGACGGTCCTGGCGTGCCGGGAACGGAACGCCTTGAGCGGGCCGAGCAGCCCCGGGGTGGTCCAGTCGAGCAGCGCCCACAGCTCGGAGAGGTTGTTCTCGACGGGGGTGCCGGTCAGGGCCACGCGCGCCGGGGAGGGGATGGTGCGCAGCGCCCGGGCCGTCGAGGAGTGCGGATTCTTCACGTGCTGTGCCTCGTCGGCGACGACCAGTCCCCAGGTGTGTCCGGCGAGCTGCTCCGCGCCGGAGCGCATCGTGCCGTAGGTCGTGAGGACGAAGCCGCCGTCGGGGCCGCCGAGGGTGCGGTCGGTGCCGTGGAAGCGGCGCACGGGGACACCGGGTGCGAAGCGGTTGATCTCGCGGTGCCAGTTGCCGAGGAGGGACGCGGGACAGACGACCAGGGTGGGGGCCGTGCGGGCACGGTGCAGATGGAGCGCGATGACGGTGATCGTCTTGCCCAGGCCCATGTCGTCGGCGAGGCAGCCGCCCAGACCGAGCGAGGTCATGCGGTCCAGCCAGGCCAGTCCGCGGAGCTGGTAGTCGCGGAGGGTGGCGTCGAGTCCGGGCGGCGCGGGGAGGGTGGCGTCCTCGTCCAGGATGCGTGCGCGGAGCGCGGCGAGGGCTCCGGCGGGGACCGCCTCGACGTGTTCGCCGTCGACCTCGGCACTGCCGGTGAGGGCGACGGCGAGCGCCTCCACCGGGCCCAGGAGGCCGAGCTCCCGCTTGCGCGCCTTGCGGACGAGTGCGGGATCCACGACGACCCAGCGGTCGCGCAGCCGCACCACGGGCCGGTGCGCCTCGGCGAGGGTGTCCATCTCCGCCTCGGTGAGCCGGTCGTCGCCCAGCGAGAGCTGCCAGTCGAACGCGAAGAGCTGCTCGGCGTCGAAGAACGAGGTGCCGTCGGTGGCCGAGCCCGGTGCGGGCCGGACGACGGCCGCCGCGTTGAGGGAGCGGGCGAGCTCACGGGGCCAGTGGAGCGCCACCCCTGCTGCGGCGAGCCGTGCTCCGGCCTCGCCGATCAGTTCGTGGAGCTCGTCCTCGGAGACGGCGAGCACGTCGGGGACGGGCTGGTCGAGCAGTCGTTCCAGCGGCGGCCAGACGCGGGCGGCGCGGCGCAGTGCGAGCACCGCGTCGATCCGGGCTCTGGGCCCGAAGGGCTCACCGGCCCCGCCGCTCCACAGCGTGGCCGCGTCGGTGACGTACGTCGGATCGGCCAGGCTGTGCACCTGGGTGATGGCCGCGGCGGCGTGACGCGTCGCGGCCGGGCGGCCGGGCGCGTCTTCGTCCGCCGCTCCCCCGGCGGGGCCGGAGCCGGCAGTTCCCCCGGCGGGGCCTGAGGAGTCGAACAGGTCGTACGCGGAGAGGTCGAGCCGGAGCGAGACGCGCACCCCGGCGTCGAGCCCGGCGGCCACCTCGACGGCCCAGGCCCGGGCGTCCGGCAGGTGCTGTGCCTCGCGGGCGGCGAACGGCGCTCCCATGGCGTGGGCCGCGGCGGGTGTCCGGGGCAGGGCGTCGGCGACGGCGTCGAGGAAGGCACCGAGCAGCGCGCGGGGTTCGGGGACGCGCAGGGGCGTGCCGTCCAGCGGGACGGCGTGTCCCTCGGGTGGCATCGAGGCGGCGACGGCCCTCAGGTGGGCGATGTCCTCCGCGTCGCGCGGTCCGGCCCGCCAGGCGTCGTGGCCGTCGGCCGTCAGTCCGGGCAGGAGCCTGCCGCGCGCCACGAGGGTGAGGGCGTGCAGGGCGGCCGCTCCCCAG
>NZ_DATMVN010000753.1:0-15115 GCF_035563135.1 Streptomyces sp. | reverse complement strand
GGCAGCAGGCCAGGCTCGCCGGCGCCGCCAGCGGTGCCCTGCAGAAGCTGCGGGCCGCAGGCATGCCGGAGACCGAGGACGCCTACGAGGTGCACAGCGCCCTCGAACCGCGTATCCCGGTCCACGAGGCCGCCTTCGAGCCGCTGATGCTCGCCTGCCGGGACCGCCGCCCGGTCACCTTCGACTACCGCAAGGGCAATGCCGCCCGCCCCGAGCAGCGGCAGGTCGAGCCCTGGACGCTCGAATGCTGGCGCGGCCACTGGTATCTGGCCGGCTGGGACCGTGACCGGGGCGCCGAGCGGGTCTTCCGGCTGTCCCGGATCTCGGGCCGGGTCCGCTCCCGCGCCGGGGCCTTCACGGCCCGTGTCCCCGACGCCGTCACCGTCCGTGAGACGGTGGAGAGCTGGGCGGGGGAGACCGCCACCAGGACCGCCCGCATCAGGCTGCGTACCGGCTCCGGTTACCCGCTGCGCTCCCGCGCGATATCGGTACGGGAACTCGGTGACGGCTGGGACGAGCTGGAGATCCCGTACGGACACGGACTGGACGCCTGGCTCGTCGAGTTCGGGCCCGACGTGATCGTGAGTGAACCCGCCGACCTGCGGGCCGACGTGATGGACCGGCTGCGCGCCGTGGCCAAGGACTGAGGGGGACCCGTACTCGTGGCCACGAACGCGATCGACCAGACCCGCCGGATGCTCTCCCTCGTCACCTACCTGCGCGAGCGCCCCGGCGCGCACGTCCAGGACGTGGCCCGTGCCTTCGGGATCACCGAGGACGAACTGATCTCCGACCTCGACGTGCTCCCCATGTGCGGGACCAGCTTCCGCGGCGGCGACCTGCTGGACATCGACACCGACGGCGACCGGATCTGGTGGCACAATCCGGACGACGTCGCCGAGCCGCTGCGGCTCGCCGCCGACGAGGCGACCGCTCTGCTCGTCGCGGCCCGTGCCGTCGCCACGCTCCCCGGCCTGCGGGAGAGCGACCGGAAGGCGCTGGTCCGCGCGACCGCGAAGCTGGAGACGGCCGCCGGCGAGGTGGGGGCCGCGAGCTCGCGGCTCTCCGTCACCTTCGAGTCCGAGGGCGGGGTCTTCGCCGAGGTGGACCGGGCGATCTCCGAGCGGCGCCGACTCTGGCTGCGCTACTACTCGCCCGCCCGTGACGAGCTCACCGAGCGCGAGGTGGACCCGATCCGGCTGTTCGCCGTCGGCCACACCTACATGGAGGGCTGGTGCCGCCTCACCGAGGCGCGGCGCACGTTCCGGCTCGACCGGGTCGCCGAGATCAAGCTCCTCGACGCCCCGTCCGCTCCGCCGGAACTGGAACTGCGTGATCTCTCCGAGGGGCTGGTCCAGCCCGCTGCCGAGGATCCGGAGGTCGTGATCGAGGTCGGCCCCGGCGGCCGGTGGGTCGCCGAGTACTACCCGCACGACAGCGCGGAGGAACTCCCCGACGGCGGCCTGAGGATCACGCTCCGCACCCCCGACCCGGCCTCCCTGCGCAGGCTCGCCCTCCGGCTGGGCGGCGAAGGACGCATCACCTCGCCCCCGGACCTCGCCGAGAGCGCCCGGCTGGCGGCACGTGAGGCACTGGCCGCCTATGACGGCGCGCTCTGAGCGGCGGCCGCCGGTGCACCGAGGGAGCAGCCGTATGACCGCCATGTCCAGCACGCAGGCCGGACCCGTTCCGGTCACGGTGCCCGACGCCGTACGCTTCCGGGCCGCCTGCCCGGACTGCCACGAGCGGTTCGAGCTCGCGTCGGGAGCGCTGCGGCTGGCCGTAGGCGCCAGCAGCCGTACGACCTTCTACTCCTTCACCTGCCCCGTGTGCGGTTCCGCGGTCCGCAAGCCTGCCGGGGAGCGCATCATCGAGCTCCTCAGCGGCGGCGGAGTGCGGACGCTGCGCCTGCACACCGCCCTGAAGTGACGAAAAACACCAAGGATCCGCCCATGTTCTGGCCCATGCTCGCCATCGCTCTGGGATTCGCCGGCCTGGCCGTGCTCGGCGTGCTGGCCGTCAAGGTCTTCGTCGAGGCACAGCGGCTCGCACGGCAGGTCGCCGCGACCACGCAGCGGATCAACCGAGCGGCAGAGGACCTCGAACGAGCGGCCACCACCCTCGCCGACACCGGTGAAGCCCTGCGATAGCAGGGTGCGGCCTCCAGATTCACTGGTTCTGGGGGTACGCTGCTGAAGTCGGCCCAGGCTGCAGAGGTGCGGGCCGCAAGCAGGAGTACGCACGGGCATTGCCCCGTGTTCACCCCTGCGGGTTACGATCGCTGCTAGCGCGCAGGTCGGATGTACGTCCGGTCGAACGGGTAGCGAGCCCACCCTCCAGACGCCTCAGTGAGAAGGAAGTCGCACATGATCGGCAATCTGAAGCCCCTCGAGATCGTTCTGATCATCGCTGTCATCCTGCTGCTCTTCGGTGCCAAGAAGCTTCCCGACATGGCGCGCTCGCTCGGCAAGTCGGCCCGCATCCTCAAGAGCGAGGCCAAGGCCATGAAGAAGGACGACGCGGAATCCGCGGCGCCCACCACGGAGAACGTCGCGGACACCGCCCCGCCCGCGGCCACCGCGCGCACGATCCAGGCCGCCCCGGGAGACGTCACCAGCTCCCGCCCGGTCAGCGAGGCCAAGCCCACCACCCAGAGCTGACAGCTGCTCCGTAGCACGGACGCTGCCGCACGAGACGAGGGAAGTGGGTTGCTCAAGTCCGCCCGCAAGCAGGAGAAGGACGACGAGGGGCGGATGCCTCTCCTCGATCACCTGCGTGAGCTGCGCAACCGGCTGCTGAAGTCGGTCCTGGCGATCGTGATCGCCGTGGTCGTGGCGGCGTTCTTCCAGAAGGAGATCTTCGAGTTCCTGATGAAGCCGATCCTGGACTCGGTCGGCTGCAAGAACGGCGCCGTGACCATGGTCAACGGCCGTCCCTGCGCGGAGATGACCACCAACGGTCTGCTGTCGCCGTTCACCATCGCGCTGAAGGTGTCCCTGATGGCGGGTGTGCTGGTGGCCACGCCCGTGTGGCTTTACCAGCTGTGGGCCTTCGTCGCCCCCGGCCTGCACAAGCAGGAGAAGCGCTATTCCGTCGCCTTCGCCGCGGCCGGGGTCCCGCTCTTCGCCGGCGGCGCCTACCTGGCCTACGCGATCCTGCCGCAGACCGCCGAGATCATGCTCGGCTTCACGCCCGACAACGTGAAGAACCTGCTGCCGCTGGACGACTTCCTGGACCTGATCACCCGCATGGTGATCGTCTTCGGGCTGGCCTTCGAGCTGCCGCTGCTGCTCATCCTGCTCAACATGACCGGTGTCCTGACCGGTGCCCGCATGCTGAGCTGGTGGCGGGCGATGCTCGTCGGGCTGACCGGGTTCGCGGCCATCGCCACGCCGGGTGGCGAGCCCGTCTCGATGCTGCTGCTCGCGGGTCCGCTCGCGGTGCTCTACTTCGTCGCCGTCGGCTTCTCGCTGCTCAACGACAAGCGCAGGCGGCGCCGCAACCCCGACGCCGAGCTCGACGACGACGAGGCGTCGAAGCTGGACCTCACGCCCGAGGCCGTCGGTGCGGTCGAGCCGGTCTCCTCCCGGGCCGCGCTTCCGGCGCAGACCGGCGGTGAAGTGGACAGTGGCGGTTCGCGCCGGCTCAACGGTTACGACGACATCACCTGACCTTGTAAGGTCCCGCGGGTGACCAGCGAGATCACCCTCTTCGTCAATCCCACCGCGGGAAGCGGCCGGGGCGCGCGTGCCGCGCAGCCGGCCGCTTCCGCTCTGCGGGACGCCGGTTTCTCCGTACGGACGGTTCTCGGCGTGGACGCCGACGACGCCCTGCGGCGAGCCCGCGAGGCGGTCGCGGGCGGGACCGGAGCGCTGATAGCCGTCGGCGGGGACGGCATGATGTCGCTCGCCCTGCAGGCCGTCGCCGGTACCTCGACGCCGCTCGGTGCTGTCGCCGTGGGTACGGGGAACGACTTCGCCCGCGCCCTCGGGCTGCCGGTCCGCGATCCGGCCGCCGCCGGACGGCTGGCTGCCGGGGCGCTCAAGTCCGGGACGGTGCGCGAGATCGACCTGGGCCGGGTCGGGGAGCGCTGGTTCGGTTCCGTGCTGGCCTCGGGCTTCGACTCGCGGGTCAACGACCGGGGGAACCGGATGCGCCGGGTGGGCGGGCGCTTCAGGTACGACCTGGCGATCCTCGCCGAACTCGCCGCCCTCCGTCCGATCCCGTACCGCGTGAGGCTGGACGGCGGCCCGGTGACCGAGGTCGAGGCGACGCTGATCGTGGTGGGCAACGGAACCATGTACGGCGGCGGCATGCGGATCTGCGCCGGCGCGGTCATGGACGACGGGCTCTTCGACGTGACCGTGGTCGGTGACTGCAGCCGGACCACTCTGCTCAAGGTCTTCCCGAAGGTGTACAGGGGGACGCACCTCGGGCACCCGAAGGTCACCGTGCACCGGGTCTCCTCGATCGAGCTGGCCGCAGCCGGTGTCACCGCGTACGCGGACGGTGAACCGCTGGGCGCGCTGCCGCTCGGCGCCACCTGCGTGCCCGCTGCCGTCCGGGTCCTTGCAGCGTGAATCAAAGATCGGGCTGACTGTCATACGGGGCGGGTAGGCTCGTATCAAGATGACAGAGGACCTCTCACCAGCTGAGCGATACCAGGCGTCCCGGGTCCGTGCGGCCGAGCAGGCCACGGCTCTCGGCCCCTTCCGCGAGATGTACGAATTCGGACTGGACCCGTTCCAGATCGAGGCCTGCCAGGCTCTGGAGGCCGGCAAGGGGGTGTTGGTCGCGGCCCCCACCGGGTCGGGCAAGACGATCGTCGGTGAATTCGCCGTCCACCTGGCCCTGCTCCAGGGCCGCAAGTGCTTCTACACCACGCCCATCAAGGCCCTGTCCAACCAGAAGTTCACCGACCTCGTCCGCCGTTACGGCGCTGACAAGGTCGGCCTGCTGACCGGGGACAACAGCGTCAACGCGGACGCACCCGTGGTCGTCATGACGACCGAGGTCCTGCGCAACATGCTGTACGCGGGGTCCCAGGCGCTCTCCGGCCTCGGCTATGTGGTCATGGACGAGGTGCACTACCTCTCCGACCGCTTCCGGGGCGCCGTGTGGGAGGAAGTGATCATCCACCTGCCGGATTCCGTGACCCTGGTGTCGTTGTCGGCGACCGTGTCCAACGCCGAGGAGTTCGGCGACTGGCTGGACACCGTCCGCGGCGACACCCAGGTGATCGTCTCCGAGCACCGGCCCGTGCCGCTGTGGCAGCACGTCATGGCCGGACGCCGGATGTACGACCTCTTCGAGGAGAAGACCGACCACGGCGGCCGGGGCACCGGCCGCCGCGAGGTCAGCCCGGATCTCGTGCGGCTCGCCCGGATGGAGAATCAGCGCGGGTACAACCCGCGCGAGCGCAGGCGCGGAAAAATGGTGCGTGAGGCGGACCGGGAGCGCGAGCGGCGCCAGCGCAGCCGGATCTGGACCCCGGCCAGGCCCGAGGTCATCGACCGGCTCGACGCCGAGGGGCTCCTGCCGGCCATCACCTTCATCTTCAGCCGGGCGGGCTGCGAGGCGGCCGTGCAGCAGTGTCTGCAGGCCGGGCTGCGGCTGAACGACGAGGACAAGCGCCATCTGGTGCGGGAGATCGTCGAGGAGCGCACGGCGTCCATCCCTCCCGAGGACCTCCATGTCCTCGGGTACTACGAGTGGCTCGAGGGTCTGGAGCGGGGCATCGCCGCGCACCACGCGGGAATGCTGCCGACCTTCAAGGAGGTCGTGGAGGAACTGTTCGTCCGTGGCCTCGTCAAGGCCGTCTTCGCGACCGAGACGCTGGCGCTCGGCATCAACATGCCCGCGCGTTCCGTGGTGCTCGAAAAGCTCGTCAAATGGAACGGTGAGCAGCACGCCGACATCACCCCCGGCGAATACACCCAGCTGACCGGCCGGGCCGGACGCCGCGGCATCGACGTCGAAGGTCATGCGGTGGTCCTCTGGCAGCGGGGCATGGACCCCGGGGCCCTCGCCGGACTCGCCGGCACGCGGACCTATCCGCTGCGCTCCAGCTTCCGGCCCTCGTACAACATGGCCGTCAACCTCGTGCAGCAGTTCGGGCGGCGCCGTTCGCGTGAGCTGCTGGAGACCTCCTTCGCGCAGTTCCAGGCCGACCGGTCCGTCGTCGGGATCTCCCGGCAGGTCCAGCGCAACGAGGAAGGACTCACGGGTTACAAGGAGGGCATGACCTGTCACCTCGGGGACTTCGAGGAGTACGCGCGGCTGCGCCGCGACCTCAAGGACCGCGAGACGGAGCTGGCCAAGCAGGGCGCGGCCCAGCGACGGGCCGCCGCCGCGTCGTCCCTGGAGAAACTGAAGCCCGGTGACGTCATCCACGTCCCCACCGGCAAGTTCGCCGGACTCGCCCTGGTCCTCGACCCGGGGCTGCCCGCCGGACGGACCGGCGGCCACCGCGGGCTGGAGTACCACGACGGGCCGCGTCCCCTCGTGCTCACCGCTGAGCGGCAGGTCAAGCGGCTGGCCCAGATCGACTTCCCGGTGCCGGTCGAGGCGCTGGAGCGGATGCGGGTGCCCAAGTCGTTCAACCCGCGCTCACCGCAGTCCCGCCGTGACCTGGCCTCCGCCCTGCGGAGCAAGGCGGGGCACCTCGACCCGGGCCGGCACCGCAAGCAGCGGGCCGCCGCGGCCGACGACCGGGAGATCGTCCGGCTGCGCACGGAACTGCGCGCCCATCCCTGCCACGGGTGCGACGAGCGCGAGGACCACGCTCGCTGGGCCGAGCGCTACCACCGGCTGCAACGCGACACACGGCAGCTGGAGCACCGCATCGAGGGCCGGACGAACACCATCGCCCGTACCTTCGACCGCATCGTCGCGCTCCTGACCGAGCTCGACTACCTGCGGGGCAGCGAGGTCACCGACAACGGCCGGCGGCTGGCCCGGCTCTACGGAGAGCTCGACCTGCTGGCCAGTGAATGCCTGCGGGACGGCGTCTGGGAGGGGCTCAATCCCGCTGAACTCGCCGCGTGCGTCTCGGCTCTGGTCTTCGAGGCGCGCCAGGCGGACGACGCGGTCGCGCCCAAGCTGCCGTCCGGACCGGCGAAGGCCGCGATGGGCGAGATGGTCCGCATCTGGGGCCGTCTCGACGCGCTGGAGGAGGACTTCAAGATCAGCCAGACGGAAGGGGTCGGCCAGCGCGAACCCGATCTCGGTTTCGCCTGGGCGGTCTACATGTGGGCCTCGGGCCGGACGCTGGACGAGGTGCTCCGCGAAGCGGAGATGCCGGCCGGCGACTTCGTGCGGTGGTGCAAGCAGGTCATCGACGTACTCGGCCAGATCGCCGCCGCCGCGCCCCGGGAGGGCAGTTCGGTCGCGAAGAACGCCCGCAAGGCTGTCGACGCGGTGCTGCGAGGAGTGGTGGCGTACAGCTCCGTGGGCTGAGTGGTGCCGGGAGCCGGGAGGACGAAGCGAACGGACGAGCGGCCACGGGCGGGCAGGTGCCGGCCTGTGGCCACTCGTGCGCGTTCTCCCGTCAGACCTTCTTCTTGTTCTTCATCGCGAGTCCCGCGCAGACTGCTCCCAGCAGGATCGCCAGGCCACCGACGATGATGTTGTTGAGGATGACGCCCGTGTCCGGGCTCTGGCCCACGATCCAGGTCGACACGATGAGCCAGGCGCCCAGCGCGACGGTGGCCATGCTCATCCCCATCATCCGCTCGGGCATGGCGGTGAAGCAGAGTGCCAGTACGGCTATCGCGATGCCGATGACGAGGTTGTGCGTCACCAGGGACGGCTGGCTCGCGGTGAAGTGAAGCACCCAGGGCGAGACGGCGCAGTACAGACCGAGCAGGAACAACGGCGCTTCCGCCATGCCGGTGGTACGGCCCCCGCTCATCACGCGATCGTGACGCGCCCGCATTTCCTCGGCGTCGGGGTGCCCGGAAAGGTCCCTTCCGGTGTGCGAGATATTACTCATGAGGATGGTCTCCTTCGCGCTTGCTGGAGCGACCGCGGTCAGGGAGTGCGGTCATCAGCTCTCCAGACCAGTGTGCTCTTATATGTCCCTTATGTGTAGTTTTATGGTCGGTTGATTTCGCCCTTCCGTCGCGCCTTTGTGCTCGGGCCGACGACGCGAGCCCCGCGGACCGCGCCACTCCGGTGGGAGAGCGCGGTCCGCGGGGCTCGTCGGTGCCATGCCGCCCGCGTGCCGGCGGCCGGCCGGTTCCTCCCGGCCGCGCGGAGGGCGAGGAGGACCACCGGGCCGAGCGGTGGGAGCAGGACCGTCAGCGCCAGCACGGAGCCCGTCACCAGCGGGGCCCCGTCTGCGCGGCTCCAGGAACATCCACTGCCCGAGCAGCACACCTCAGGCGATGAGCTGCGCCCGGACGGCCCGGACAGCCCGGACAGCCCCGGCGCCGTTCGCCGGTGCCGTCAGCTCGCGGAACGTGCCGAGGTCCGGGCTGCTCACCACGGCCCGCAGCGGCGGGAGGGCCGACGCGGCCGGCACCGCCCGGAGGGTCAGCACCGGCAGGACGGTCAGCGGGGTGGAGGCCAGGCGGGCGGTGTGCCGCCGGTGCGGCGCGAAGAAGGGTCAGGCGGCGCTCTCCTGCTCGCGCTCCACCTGCTCGTTCCACTCGCGCTTGACCGCGCGCCACGCGTCGTCGTTCTGGCCGAGGCGCCAGTAACCCGAGATCGACAACTGCTGGAGCGGGATCCCGCGCTCCAGGCGGAGGTGACGCCGGATCTCCTTCACGAAACCCGCCTCGCCGTGGACGAAGGCCTGCACCTCCCCCTCGGGGAACTCCAGCCCGGCCACCGCCGCGACGAGAGCCTCGCCGACCGGGCGGCCGCCGCGGTGCAGCCACGTCACCGAGACGCCGTCCGGCGCCACGAGCTTCTGCTCCTCGGAGGCGTCCGGCACCTCGATGAAGGCGTGCACGAGCGCGCCCTCCGGCATGTGCTCCAGCGACGCGGCGATCGCGGGCAGGGCGCTCTCGTCACCCACCAGCAGGTGCCAGTCGGCCGAGGACTCCGGCGCGTAACCGCCGCCGGGCCCCAGGAAGGTCACCTGTTCGCCGGGCTGCGCCCGCGCCGCCCAGGGGCCGGCCAGGCCCTCGTCGCCGTGCACCACGAAGTCGACCGCGAGTTCACGGGTGGCCGGGTCCCAGGAGCGCACCGTGTACGTACGCGTGGTGGGCCACAGTTCACGCGGATACTCCTCGCGGATCCCGGCCATGTCGAAGGGGTGGCTGTAGTCGGCTCCCTCCGGGGCGAAGCACAGCTTGATGTAGTGGTCGGTGTACCCCCCGAGCGAGAAATCGGCCAGCCCGTCGCCACCGAGAACCACGCGCACCATGTGCGGGGTGATCTGCTCGGTGCGTAGGACCTGCGCTCCCTGCGCCTTGGGTGTCCGGCGTTGCGGCCGCTCTGCCACGAGGTTCTCCCTGCTCTGGGCCTACACGAGGTCATACGTACTTAGGCATACCTAAGCTAACACCTTCACGCCTGGAGTGTGAGGAGCAGGCGCTGCAGGGCGTTCCCCAGGCCCCACCGGGCCGCGAGTGCCTCCAGGGCCGCCGGGTCGCGTGGTGCGCGGGGGAGCGCGGGGTCGAAGCCGGGCAGGGGCACGTCGTCGGCCACGCGGACGACCTCGGGGGCGACCGCCACGTAGTCGCGGGCCCCGTCCAGCCGCTTGCGCTGGGACGGGGTCAGCCGGGAGGCGGGATCGTCCACCGCCGCCATGATCCCGGCCAGGTCACCGAAGGCGTCCAGCAGTTTCGCCGCGGTCTTCTCACCGATGCCGGGCACCCCCGGCAGCCCGTCGCTCGGATCGCCGCGCAGCAGGGCCAGATCGACGTATCCGCCGCCGTCCACGCCGTACTTCCCGCGCAGCCAGGCCTCGTCCGTCACCTGGAGCGTCCCCACGCCCTTCAGCGGGTAGAGCACCCGCACCCGGCGGGCGTCATCGACCAGCTGATACAGGTCGCGGTCGCCGGTCACGATGTCCACCGGACCGGTGGCCCGCCCGGCCAGCGTGCCGATCACGTCGTCCGCCTCGTACGGGGCGACACCCACCCGGGCGATGCCCAGGGCGTCCAGCACGGCCTCGATCACCGGGACCTGCGGGGCGAGGGTGTCGGGGACCTCCTCCTCGTCCGGGGTGCCCTCGCCGGTTTCGGCGGCCACCCGGTGCGCCTTGTAGGTCGGGATCAGATCGACCCGCCACTGCGGGCGCCAGTCCGCGTCCATACAGGCGACCAGGTCGTCCGGCCGGTGGTCCTGCACCAGCCTGGCGATGAAGTCGAGCAGCCCGCGCACGGCGTTGACCGGCGTGCCGTCCGGTGCGCGCACCGAGTCCGGGACGCCGAAATAGGCGCGGAAGTAGAGGGAAGCGGTGTCGAGGAGCATCAGGCGTCGCGTCACACCCCGATGATGCCGTACCCCTCCGACAGCCATGTCGGCGGAAGCGTGCGGTTCCCGCTCCAGCGCTTTCCTTCGGGTGGCCTGAGTCACACATGTGTTTGGGCCGCGTAAGTGAGGGCAGACGCGGCATCGGAGCGGACCACGTCCATTTTTCAACTGATGCGCGTGCTCTGCGGACAGAACCCGCACCGCTCCACGGTCTGCCGGAGGGGGTGGCAGACCGTTTTCGTTTCAACGCGTGAGGTGTATGTGTCCAGGCTGCAAGCTGAGCACTTGTACAAAGTGTTCGGCAGACGACCCGATCAAGCAGTGCGGAAGCTCGAAGGCGGTACCCACCGCGACGAGCTGCGCGCCGACGGAACGACCGCAGCGGTGATCGACGCCTCGTTCACCGTCGAGCCGGGCCAGATCTTCGTCGTCATGGGGCTCTCCGGATCGGGGAAGTCCACCTTGCTGCGGATGCTCAACGGTCTGCTGGAGCCCACCGCCGGCCAGGTGCTGTTCGACGGCCAGGACCTGACCGCGCTCACCCCCCGTGAGCTGCGCACGGTCCGCTCCACCAAGATCAGCATGGTCTTCCAGCACTTCGCGCTGTTCCCTCACAGGAGCGTGCTGGAGAACGCCGCGTACGGCCTGGAGGTCCAGGGCGTACCGCGTGCCGAGCGTGAGAAGCGCGCCACCGAGGCCCTGGAGCTGACCGGTCTCGCCGGCTGGGAGAAGTCCTGGCCCGACGAGCTGTCCGGCGGCATGCAGCAGCGTGTGGGCCTGGCCCGCGCGCTCGCCACCGACGCCGACCTGCTGCTGATGGACGAGTCCTTCAGCGCGCTCGACCCGCTGATCCGCCGCGACATGCAGGACCAGCTGCTCGAACTGCAGAAGCGTCTGAAGAAGACCATCGTCTTCATCACCCACGACCTCAACGAGGCGATGCGCCTCGGCGACCGCATCGCCGTGATGCGGGACGGCGAGATCGTGCAGCAGGGCACCGCCGAGGACATCCTCGTCCGGCCCTCCAACGACTACGTCGCGTCCTTCATCCAGGACGTCGACCGCTCCCGGGTGCTCACGGCCGGTTCGATCATGGAGACGCCCGAAGCGGGCCGTTCCGACCGGGACCTGCTGGACGGGGCCCCCGCGACGGTGTCCGCCGACACGCCCATAGCCGAGCTCTTCACCCCGGCCTCCACCAGCGGGGTCGCCGTCGCCGTCACCGACGCGGGGGGCGGCGTCATCGGCGTCGTGCCGCGCAACCGGCTGCTCGCCGCGCTCGGTGAGGAACCGCAGGTCGACGGCCGGGTCCCGGCGCGGCGTGAGGTCAAGGAGGTGGCCGCCGGTGCCTAGGCTCTCCTTCGGTACGTGGGTCGAGGACGCGGTCGACTGGCTCCAGTCGAACCTCACCTGGATCTTCGACGCCATCAAGACCGTCCTCGGCGGCATGTACGACGGTGTCAACGCCGTGCTCGGTGGCGGTGAGCCCCTGCTGATGGCCGGGATCTTCGCCGTCATCGCGTTCTGGCTGCGCGGCGCGGTCCCCGCCGTGCTCACCTTCGCCGGGTTCGCCCTCATCGATTCCCTCGCCCTCTGGGACGAGGCGATGGCGACCCTCTCGCTGGTCGTCGTGGCAGCCGTCATCACGATCGTGATCGCGGTGCCCACGGGCATCTGGGCGGCGCGGAACAGCAGGGTCAGCTCCGCCCTGCGGCCGGTGCTCGACGTCATGCAGACGATGCCGGCCTTCGTCTACCTGATCCCCGGCGTCATGTTCTTCGGCGTCGGCGTCACCCCCGGCGTGATCGCCACCATCGTCTTCGCGATGCCGCCCGGCGTCCGGATGACCGAGCTCGGCATCCGTCAGGTCGACGGCGAGCTGGTCGAGGCCGCCGCGGCCTTCGGCACCACGCCCAAGCACACCCTCACCCGGGTGCAGCTGCCGCTCGCCCTGCCGACGATCATGGCCGGTATCAACCAGGTCATCATGCTGGCCCTGTCGATGGTCGTCATCGGCGGCATGGCCGGCGCCGGCGGCCTCGGTGAGAAGGTGTACGCGGCGATCACCCAGCTCCAGGTCGGCCTCGCCGCCGAGAGCGGTATCGCCGTCGTCATCCTCGCCATGTACCTGGACCGGATGACCGGCGCGCTCAACGAGCGGGTCTCCCCGCTCGGCCGCCGTGCGGCGGCCAAGGCCGCCGCCGGTGCGCGGCGGCTCAAGTTCACGCACTACAAGCCGGGAACCGCCGTCGCGATGACCGGTGTCGTCGTCCTCGCGCTCGTCGCGGGGGGCCTGAACATCGCCGGTTCCGGCGACTCGAAGGCCGACCGGGCCGGCAGTGCGAACGTCGGCCAGGGCCAGAAGATCAACATGGGGTACATCCCCTGGGACGAGGGCATCGCCTCCACCTTCCTGTGGAAGGAGATCCTGGAGCAGCGCGGTTACGAGACCGGGGTCACCCAGCTCGACGCCGGTCCGCTCTACTCCGGTGTCGCCCGCGGCGACATCGACTTCCAGACCGACGCCTGGCTGCCCACCACGCACAAGGACTACTGGGACAAGTACAGCGGCCGGCTCGACGACCTCGGTTCCTGGTACGGACCCACGTCGCTGGAGCTGACGGTTCCGTCGTACGTCGAGGGCATCGACTCGCTCGAGGACCTCAAGGGCCAGGGCAAGAAGTTCAACGGCAAGATCATCGGCATCGAGGCCAGTGCCGGGATGATGGGCACGCTGAACAAGAAGGTGCTCAAGGAGTACGGGCTGGACGGCGAGTACGAGGTGGTCTCCTCCAGCACCTCCTCGATGCTGGCCGAGCTCAACGCCTCCATCAAGAAGAAGGAGCCGGTCGTGGTGACCCTGTGGTCGCCGCACTGGGCCTACGGCAAGCACGACCTGAAGAAGCTCAAGGACCCGAAGGGCGCCTGGGGCAAGGGCGAAGAGGTCCACACCGTCGCCCACAAGGGCTTCGCGAAGAAGGCTCCGGCCGTCGCCGCGTGGCTCAAGGACTTCGAGCTCAGCGAGAAGCAGCTCACGAGTCTCGAGAACGAGATCCAGAACGCCGGCCAGGGCCAGGAGCAGGACGGCGTCCGCGCCTGGCTGGAGAAGAACCCCGGCCTGGTCGACGAGCTGGCTCCGGTGCCGGGCGGCGCGGGCGGCTCGCAGCAGGGCAAGGACGCGGGCAAGACCGTGAACATGGGGTACTTCCCGTGGGACGAGGCCATCGCCAGCACCTACCTCTGGCAGAACGTGCTGGAGGACCGGGGCTACAGGACGACGGTCAAGCAGCTCGACCCGGGCCCGCTCTACACCGGTCTCGCGCAGGGGCAGCTCGACGTCCAGTTCGACTCCTGGCTGCCGACGACGCACAAGGACTACTGGGACCGGTACGAGGAGAACCTCACCGATCTCGGTTCCTGGTACGGACCCACGTCGCTGGAGCTGTCGGTTCCGTCGTACGTCGAGGGCGTCGACTCGCTCGCGGACCTCAAGGGCCAGGGCAAGAAGTTCAACGGCAAGATCATCGGCATCGAGTCGAGTGCCGGGATGATGGGCACGCTGAACAAGAAGGTGCTCAAGGAGTACGGGCTGGACGGCGAGTACGAGGTGGTCTCCTCCAGCACCTCCTCGATGCTGGCCGAGCTGAACCGGTCGATCAAGAAGAAGGAGCCGGTCGTGGTGACCCTGTGGTCGCCGCACTGGGCCTACGGCAAGCACGACCTGAAGAAGCTCAAGGACCCGAAGGGCGCCTGGGGCAAGGGCGAGCAGATCCACACGGTCGCCAAGAAGGACTTCGCCGAGGACTTCCCGGAGCTGACCGGCTGGCTGAAGGACTTCGAGCTCAGCGAGGCGCAGCTCGCCTCGCTGGAGGTGGAGATCCAGAAGGGCGGAGCCGGCAAGGAGAAGGAGTCCGCCCGCCGCTGGATGGACGCCAACCCGGACGTGGTGGCGAAGCTGGCTCCCGTCAGCAGCTGATCCGCAGATCCGCACACGAGTCGCCCTGAAGGGGACGGCCCCGGTAGCGAACCGGAGCCGTCCCCTTCAGGCTTGTCTGAGGGAGCCCTCGAAGGGCCCCCGTCCGTGGACTTCCCCTCCGTCGCGCGGACGACATGCGTAGGGTGCTTGGCAACCGGGAGGATGGCGATCCGGGGAGGGAGCCGGACATGGACGAAAAGGAAGCCCTTCGAGTGGGTGCCGCGGTTCGCCGACGCCGCAGGACCCTCGGGCTCACCCTGGCCGCGGTGGCCGGGCGCAGCGGCCTGTCCGTACCGTTCCTCAGCCAGATCGAGAACGAACGGGCCAGACCCAGCCCCCGGTCCCTGGACCGGGTGGCGGACGCTCTGGAGACCACGACCGAGCGCCTGCGGGCCGCCGCGGACTCGGCACGCGCCGTGGACGTCGTGCGGGCGGACGACGAGGACGGCGTGCACCGGCTGGTGCGCGGACGGCACCAGCTCAGCGCGCTGGAGTTCATCGGCGAGCAGGACCTGGGGCGCGAGTTCCAGCACCGCAACGACGAGGTGATGTACGTCGTGGAGGGCGCCGTCGAGGTCGAGGCCGAAGGGCGGGCGCACCGGCTCGGCCGCGGGGACACCCTCTTCCTCTCCGGCGGGGTCCGGCACCGGTGGCGGGCCACCGTACCGGGCACCCGGCTGCTGGTCGTCTCGGTCGCCGAGCACATCGACG
>NZ_DATMVN010000752.1:0-18205 GCF_035563135.1 Streptomyces sp. | reverse complement strand
GGGCTGCAACTGCTGTGGCAACTGCTGCAGCTGCTGCGAGGGCTGCAACTGCGGATGCGACTGCTGATCCGGCGTCAGGCGGCCACGGACGGACGCGCGCGGCGGGCTGATCGGCGTACGTCCGGACCTCGTAGGGCTCTTCCTGCCCGTGTCGGCGCACGGGTGCCCGTGCTCCTCCTGGGCGGCCTCGAAGGGGGTCCCGGGGCAGGTGCCGGCGGTCAGGACCGGGGCCCGGGGCGCGGTACCGCCCCTCCTTCGCCGTCCTGAACGCGCCGGCGGCCGCCACCGCACGCCCCGGCCCGGCGGAGCCGGTGTGGAAAGGTTGAGCGCATGAGCACGGACGCACAGCAGGACAGCGAGGAGTTCCACGCCTGGCAGCGCTGGCACGAGGGGCGCATCGTCGCCGTGGCCGCGCCGCACGGCCCGCTCTCCCTCACCGGCACCCACTGGCTCGCCGACCATCCGGAGGGTCGAATTCCGGCCGTACCCGGGCTGTGGCGCGAGGAGGGCGACGAGGTGGTGCTCACCGCCACCCCCGAGGACGGGCTGACCGTCGACACGGAGCCGTTGGCCGGCGAGGTCCGCCTCGGCGCCGACCGGGGCCCTGTCGACACCTCCCGGGTGGCGCAGGGCGAGCGCCGGCTGGTCGTGCTGAGCCGCGAAGGCCTCTGGGCGGTGAGGGACTTCGACCCGCAGTCCCCGGCCCGTCACGCCTTCCGGACCATCGACGCCACCCCGTACGACCCGAAGTGGTCGCTGGACGGCACGTTCCGGCCGTACGGCCGCGACCGCACCGTCCGTGTCGGGAACGCGGACGGGCGCGAGCGGGGACTCGGACTCTCGGGTGAGATCGCCTTCACCGTGGACGGCACCGGGCACACCCTCCGGGCGGCGGTCGAGCCCGACGGCTCGCTCTGGGCCGTCTTCGCCGACGCGACCAGCGGGAACAGCAGTTACCGTTTCCGCTTCCTGCGGCCGCCGGCGCCCGACGGGGACGGCAGGGTACGGGTCGACTTCAACCGCGCCCTGCTGCCTCCGTGCGCCTTCGCCGACCACTTCATCTGTCCTTTCCCGCCCCCGGGCAACACCCTCACGGTGGCCGTCCCGGCGGGGGAGCGGAACCGGATCGACGGCTGATCCGTCCCACCCCGGACGGCGGCACACCGGTCCCAGCAGTCACAAGGCTGCCGGGACCGGTGCAGTAGCGCGCAGTATGGCCGAAAAGGCACCCTTGTGTGGCGCATCGACGCCCCCCAATACTCCCGAGCAGCGTCCGTCAGAGCGTGGTGTGTCCGTATTCGAACACTTTTCGGAACACGTCCGCGCCCTGACCGCGCCTCACGGGTCCGGCCACCCCACAGGCGGACCCCCGGTTCCCCTCGGGAGGAATGACAAGTGAGGATCAAGCACACCACCCCCCGTGGCGGCAGAGCCGGACGCGGCCGGATCGCCGCTGTCTCCGCAGGCCTCGTCGCCCTCGTCGCACTCGCCGTCCCCGCAGCCAACGCCGACCAGACCGAAACGTACAGTTCCGACCAGCTCAGGGCGGCGGGACAGGCCGTGCTCGAAGCCGACGTCGCCGGCACCGCCTGGAACGTCGACACGGCCTCCGGACGGCTGCTCGTCACGGTGGACAGCACCGTCTCGCGGGCGGAGGTCGACAGGATCAAGGATTCCGCCGGAGCCGACGCGGGCGCCCTGCGCATCCAGCGCACCCCCGGACAACTCCGCCCGCTGATCTCGGGGGGTGACCCCATCTACGCCTCGAACTGGCGCTGTTCCCTCGGCTTCAACGTCCGCAGTGGCAGCACCTACTACTTCCTGACGGCCGGCCACTGCACCGAGGGCGCCGACACCTGGTGGGCCGACCCGGCCCACACCACGGTCCTGGGCACCACCGAGGGATCCAGCTTCCCCGTCAACGACTACGGCATCGTCCGCTACACCAACGACGCGGTGCCCAAGCCCGGCACCGTCGGCAACCAGGACATCACCAGCGCGGCCGACGCCACGATCGGCATGCCCGTCACCCGGCGGGGCTCCACCACCGGAATCCGCAGCGGCATCGTCACCGGCCTCAACGCAACCGTCAACTACGGCAACGGCGACATCGTCCACGGCATGATCCGCACCAACGTGTGCGCCGAACCCGGCGACTCGGGCGGCCCCCTCCACTCGGGCACCCGGGCGATCGGTCTCACCTCGGGCGGCAGCGGCAACTGCACCATCGGCGGGACGACCTTCTTCCAGCCGGTCACCGAAGCGCTGAGCGCGTACGGCGTCAGCGTGTACTGACCCGTCCGGGCACCGCCGCACTCCTGTGAGCCCCCGCCGATTCCCGGCGGGGGCTCCCGTTCGGACCGCGGCTCTTGAGAGGATGTCAGGACGGCCCGTCGCGCAGGCATCGCGGGGGCGGGCACTGTGCCCGTCCGGAGGGGCGCCCTCCGGGATCCCCCGGCAGACACCAGGGGGTTCCAGGTCCGTGAAACGCATCGGAGTGACCGGTCACCGCTCCATCCCCCAGGAGGTCCACGGGCATGTGCTGGAAGGGCTGAGGGCGGCGCTGTGCGGACACGAGGGTTCCCTGGAGGCGCTCTCCAGCCTGGCGGTCGGCGCCGACCAGCTCTTCGCCGACCTCGCCCTGGCCCACGGCGCGGAGCTGACCGCGGTCATCCCCAGCGGGGACTACGAGGCAGGCTTCGCCGACGAGGCCGAACTCCGGCGCTACCGGGCGCTCAAGGCCCGGGCCACCCGTGAGGTCCGGCTGGACTTCCCGCACTCCACCGACGAGGCCTACTACGCGGCGGGTGCCTACATCGCCGATCACTGCGACCGGCTGCTCGCGGTCTGGGACGGCCGGCCCGCACGAGGTCTCGGAGGCACCGGTGACATCGTGACGTACGCCCGCGGCCTGGGGCGGCCGGTCACCGTCATCTGGCGCGAGGGAGTGGAGCGGGGCTGAGCCCGCACGCACTCACATCCGGTGCCTGACCAGCCAGTCCGTGTGCTCGGGGGAGACGATCCGCTCGGTCTCGAACACGGCGGCCGCCCACTGCCGTTCGGTGAGGGTGGTCTCCATCGCGGCCTGCATGTTCTCCAGGTCCTCCTCGACGAGGGAGTGCGCGGTCACCAGAGGGTGATGGCGGCGCATCTCGTTCCAGGCGAGACAGGCGGCAGCGGCGGCGGAGAACGTCCCCGTCAGTGCGAACGACCCGGCGCCGCCGAAGGTCTGCAGCACCGAGAGGACCAGGGCCGGAAGCGTCAGTGCGGCGACGGTGCTCGACCAGACGAGCGCCCCGCGCCGCGACACCGCCAGGCGCCTGCGGTACCAGCGCCGCTGCTCGATCAGCCTGTCCCGGATGTACGTCTCCTTGCGTACGGTGAATGCCCTGTCCCGCAGCTCCCGCATGGACGCGGTGATGAGACCGCCGCCCGAGTCCGCCATCTTCTCCCTCGGGTCGTCCCAGCCGACCTTCCGCAGCTCCTGGAGCCCTTCCTCGAGCCGGCTGGCGAACACCGCCTCGGGGTGCTGGAGCGTGGAGTCGAAGGGGGACCCGTGGACCGCGTAACGCCAGCAGTTGGACTTGATGAACTCCGCGGCCGAGCGGTTGAGTTGCCAATGCGACTTCGCTTTGCGCCGGGAGCCGAGGTAGGTCGTGATCAGGACACCGAGGTAGGCCAAAGCGGCGACGGCGTAAGGGAGTTGTATGTCACCCGCGATCTCGGCGCGCCAGGGCAAGGCGGCCGGTACGGTACCCAGGACGAGCAGGACCAGCTGCCCGCGGGTGGTGTTGACCGCCTCACGGCGGCGTGCGACGGCCACGGCGTCGGTGTGGTGGAAGAGTGCGGGCAGATCAGCGCTCCTGAAGACCATGCTCTGCAGTGGTCCGGGAATCGCCGTCATGATCACTCCTGTATTCGATGTGATGGTCGTACCGGATCTCGAACGAATGGGTTCGCGTCCATTTGGAGCAGTTCGGTAAATCGCTCGGGTTACGGTAGTACGAGTTGAGTTGCACACCGGGGCCAGCAGAGTAAAGTCGTGCCGCCGGACACTGCAATGGTGCAGGTGCCGGTGTTGTTTCCGTGTCCGGAACGAGCCCATCGAGGACCGCCGTGAAGACCTACGAATCCACCCCGAACTTCGCTGTAGCGAAGCGTCGTGTGCCGCTCGCGAAGATCGAGGCGACCGGCAGTGCAGCAGTCAGGAAGATGGGCCGGGTGCTCGCGACGGCGGGCGGCCGCCCGACACAGATCTCCACATTCAACTCCTCGCTGTAGGAACAGCAGGACAGCCGGCGCCGTAAAGCTGTAAATATTCCACCCGTTCGTCCGTTCGGCTACTGGGCCCATCGGCCGGATTCATGGTGCAGCTGGACTAGAGTGGTGGAATGACAGGCCCCGCGGTCCCGTTCCGCGAAATCGTTCTGAAGGTTCACAGCAGGTGTGACCTCGCCTGCGATCATTGTTATGTCTATGAACACGCGGATCAGAGCTGGAGAACCCGGCCCAGGATGATTTCTGATCTCGTCATCGCCAAGACGGCTCAGCGCCTGGCTGAACACGCAAAGACACACGCACTGCCCTCCGTGTCAGTGATCCTGCACGGAGGGGAGCCGCTGCTGGCGGGCCCCGCCCGTCTGCGGCGCATCTGCGAGGAGTTCGGTTCCGCCCTCTCGGGTGTCGCCGGCCTCGACCTGAGGATCCACACCAACGGCCTTCAGCTCAGTCCCCGGTATCTGGACCTCTTCGACGAGTTCGACGTCAAGGTGGGCATCTCCCTGGACGGCGACCGTGCGGCCAACGACCGGCACCGGCGCTTCGCCGACGGACGCAGCAGCCACCCCCTCGTGCTGAAGGCGATCGAGCTTCTGAGGCAGGACCGCTACCGCCATCTCGATCTCGGGCTCCTGTGCACCATCGACATCGAGAACGACCCGCACGCGGTACTGGACGCCCTGATCGCGCTCGACCCCCCGCTCATCGACTTCCTCCTCCCGCACGCCACGTGGGACGAGCCCCCGCCCCGTCCCGACGGGTCGCCCACGGCCTACGCCGGGTGGCTCCTGGCGGTCTTCGACCGCTGGCAGGAGGAGGGCGGCCCGGTCCCGGTGCGCCTGTTCTCCTCGGTGCTCTCCACGCTGGGCGGCGGTCCGAGCCTCACCGAGTCCCTCGGACTCGCCCCCACGGATCTGGTGGTCGTCGAGACGGACGGCCGGCTGGAGCAGGTCGACTCCCTCAAGAGCGCCTACGAGGGAGCGGCCGCCACCGGATTCGACGTGTTCTCGCACTCCTTCGACGACGTCGCCGCCCATCCCGGGATCCGGGCGCGGCAGCTGGGCCTGGCAGGGGTCAGCGAGACGTGCCGCCGGTGCCCCGTCGTACGGTCCTGCGGCGGCGGGCTCTACACGCACCGGTACCGCACGGCGAACGGCTTCGACAATCCGTCCGTCTACTGCGCCGACCTGGAGGCGCTGGTGCGGGGGATCCAGGCGCGCACGGGCGCTGCCACCGTGTCCCCGGCCCTGACCGACCGGCACGAACTGGCCGCCGGGCAGCACGACCTGACCCGTACGCTCCTGGCCGGCCTCCACGACGCACTGGACGGCCGCGGCGGCGCCCGGTGGGACGAGGCGTGGGGACTGGCGGGGGTGCTGGAGTCCTCCGACGAGGGCGCCGCCGGGCTCGACCGCGTCCTGGCGCACCCCTACACGCGTACCTGGCTGCTGGAGGTCCTGGAAGGGCTGCACGCCGAACGGCCCGAAGCCGTCGGTCAGGCACTGCGGCTGCCGTCCTACGTGGCGGCTGCCGCGGTGCGGTCCGGCCTCGGCCTGGAGGTGCCGGCGGACTACCGGGACGGCAGGCTCTTCCTCCCCACGCTCGGCGAGCTGCGCCTCGCGGGCCCCGGGGAGACGGGCCGGGTCCGGGTGCGAGCCGTCGACGAGGGGCTCTCGGTCCGGCGGGAGGACGGTGGTGAACGGATCGTCCCGAGGGGTGCGGAGAGCTCCGGCTGGCTCCCGGTGCGGTACTTCGCCGCGGGGGGCTCCCCCCGGTTCGCCCTCGACGACCTGGACCCCTGCCGTGACTGCTTCGAGGCTCCGGCGGCGCCCCGCCTGGACCGGAAGGACGCGGAGGCCTGGGCCGAGGCGGTCGGCGGGGCGTGGGAGCTGCTGGAGAAGGCCGCACCCCGGCAGGCGGCGGACGCCGCGGACGGCCTCACCACGCTGACCCCGCTCGTCGCCGGCCGGAACGTGAGGCGGCCGCACGGTCACGGGGCCGTCGGACTCGTGAGGACGGGGGACACCCGGAAGCTCGCCCTCGCGCTGCTGCGCGCTCTGCGTCGGGCCAGGCTGCGGGCTCTGCTCGACATCACGGACCTCTACGCGCTGGACGGGGCCTGGGAATACCCGCTGCCCTGGGAGCGGAATACACGAGTCCCATTCTCCGGTCTCCTGGCCGGCACGTACGAACGTGTGGGACTTTCCTTCCTCGTTCCCGGATTCATGGACGGTGTGTCCGAGGCACTCGACATGATGGACGGGGCGGCCGAACCGACCGCAGGAGGAATGCGACTGCTGAAGTCGCTCCGGGACGAGGTGGGAGGTGCACATGGGACAAGTGGGATGAACATCCTCGTGAATGCCGAGGTTCACGAACCTGTTCGATGAATCCTGGGTATGGATGACTGAAAAGCGGCGTTGAATGACCGAACGCCATGGGGGTGGAGCACAGTCCGCTCCGGAATGATGAATTCGCTCGCACCCTCTCCGAAGATCCGGGATGCGGGTGCTCACACAGGACGGGGGTCGTGTGCACGCATGACGCAACAGCGAGCGGACCATCGGCCGTACTTTTTTCTGAGCTATGCGCATACACCGGGGTACGGCGGTGGATCGGACCCCGACATGTGGGTCGAACGGCTTTTCCAAGATCTCTGTGGTCATGTGATGGCCATGACCAATCTTCCCGCGGGATCGCCGGCCGGTTTCATGGACCGGGAGATACGGTCCGGCGAGGGCTGGTCCGAGCGACTGGGCAATGTCCTGGCCAACTGCCGGGTCTTCGTGCCGTTGTTCTCGCCGCGCTACTTCGCCAGCGAGATGTGCGGCAAGGAGTGGTACGCCTTCGAACAGCGCGCCATCCACCACAGGGCACGGTCGAACCAGCCGGCCGAGGCGATCGTGCCCGCGCTCTGGGTGCCGGTCCCGCCGGCCCAGCTCCCGGGCCCCGCCGAGCGCTTGCAGTTCAACCACCGCGATTTCGGGGACCGTTACGTCAGTGACGGACTCTACGGGCTGATCAAACTCACCCTGTTCGCCCAGGACTACGAACAGGCCGTCTACCACCTGGCCAAACGCATCGTCCACGTCGCCGACACGGTGCAGATCGGTTCGGGCAGACCCCTGGACTTCCGTCTCGTCCCCAGCGCGTTCGGCGCACCGGGCAGCGGAGCGGGCGCCCCGAGGCCCATGCGGATCTCGATCGCCGCCCCCACCCGCCACGACCTGCCGGAAGGCCGGAACCCGGAGTACTACGGCGACAATCCGCAGGAGTGGAACCCCTACCACCCGGCCGCTGCCAGACCGCTGGCCTACGTCGCCGAAGAGCTCGTGCGCTCCCTCAACTACCAGGCCGTCGTCACGTCGTTCGACGAGGACCCCGGGCACCAGGAGGGCAAGCACCCGCCCAGCACCCCCGAGATCCTGCTCGTCGACCGCTGGGCCCTGCAGGACGAGGACCTCCGACGACGGCTCGCCGCCTTCGACCGGGAGAACCGGCCCTGGGTGACCATGGTCGTCCCCTGGTGCCGGGAGGACCACCAGAGCAGGGCGGCCGAAGCCGAACTGACCGAGAAACTCGAACAGACGATGCCGGTCAAGATGCAGCAGGGGCGGGCCTTCTGCCGTGTCGCGGCCAAGGGGGTGCCCAGTATGGAGGCGTTCGGCCAGATCCTTCCCCAAGTGGTCGAGGTGGCCGCCCAGCAGTACCTCAGACACGCCACGGTCTACCCACCGGCCGGCGGACGGCACAGTGAACGGACGCGACTCATGGGGCCCATGGGCAACACCCGGTTCATACCCGACATGCACGACCCTGCGACGGATGCGGAGGACGTATGACAGCCGGCCGTGACGGGCGCGTCGTCACTTTCTACTCGTACAAGGGCGGTACGGGGCGCACCATGGCCCTGGCCAACACCGCCTGGATCCTCGCCGCCAACGGCAGACGGGTGCTGGCCGTCGACTGGGACCTGGAAGCCCCGGGACTCCACCGGTTCTTCCACCCCTTCCTCGACCCCTCGACGCTCGGCGCCACCACGGGTGTGATCGACCTGATCACGGAGTACGCCTGGGCCGCGACCGACCCCGCGCAGCGGGCCGACGACTGGCACCGCGACTACGCCCGCATCCAGCCGCACGCGGTCTCGCTCACCCCCGAGGCGCTCGGCTGGGAGTTCCCGCGGGGCGGCACCCTCGACTTCGTCTCCGCCGGGCGGCAGAACCGCGAGTACTCCGCGACCGTCTCCACCTTCGACTGGGACAACTTCTACGACCGGCTGGGCGGCGGCCACTTCTTCGACGCCCTGCGGGACGACATGAAGGCCAACTACGACTACGTCCTCATCGACAGCCGTACCGGCCTCAGCGACATCGCCGACATCTGCACCGTCCACCTCCCGGACGTGCTCGTCGACTGCTTTACCCTCAGCGACCAGTCCATCGACGGCGCCGCCTCGGTCGCCCGGCAGATCTCCGAGCGCTACACCGGCCGGCCCATCTCCATCTTCCCCGTCCCGATGCGGATCGACGAGGGCGAGAAGGAGAAGGCCGACGCCGGCCGGGCACTGGCCCGGCTGAAGTTCGACCGGCTCCCCCGAGACCTCTCGGGTGAGGAACTCACCGCCTACTGGGGCGCGGTGGAGATCCCCTACCGCCCCTACTACGCGTACGAGGAGACCCTCGCCACCTTCGGCGACGAGGCCGGGCTCAGCAACTCGCTCCTGTCCGCCTTCGAACGCCTCACGGCGGTCGTCACCCAGCAGGAGATCACCTCGATGCCCCCGGTGGGCGAGGAGGTGCGGCTGCGCATCCGTGACGCCTTCACCCGGCGCAGGCCCACGCTGCCCGCCGATCTCTTCCTCAGCTATGTGGCGGAGAACCGCATGTGGGCCGACTGGGTCGAATCGGTCCTCACCCGGGCGGGGTTCCGGGTGGTCCCGCGCGACGTCTCCGCGGACCCCGGCCCCGCGGACGCCGCGCACGTGGCCGAGACCGCGGCCCGTACGGTCGTCCTGCTCTCCAGCGCCTATCTCAAGTCGCAGCGGGCCGTGGACCTGTGGAACAGGACGGTCAACGAGGATCCCGGCGGGGGGCGGCGCCAGCTGCTGCCGCTCAGGGTCAGCGACGTCCGGCTCTCCGCGCCGTACATCGACCGCAATCCGGTCGACCTGTTCCGGCTGGACGAGGTGCACGCCACCACGGCCCTGATGCGCGCCCTGGACCGGCCGGTGCAGCTCGGCGACGGGATGTCGCCCGGCCCCCGGTTCCCCGGCACCGTGCCCCGGATCTGGAACGCGCCTCCCCGCAACCCCGGCTTCACCGGCCGCTCCCTGGTCCTGGAGCGGATGCGTGACCAGCTGGGCGGCGGCATGGCCGTCGTGCTGCCGCAGCCGCAGGCCCTGTACGGCCTCGGCGGCGTCGGCAAGACCCAGGTGGCCCTGGAGTACGTACACCGCTTCATGGCCGACTACGACCTGGTGTGGTGGATATCCTCCGAGCAGATCGACGACGTGGTGGCCAGCCTCGCCGAACTCGCGGTGCGGCTGGGTGCCCAGGGCGGCGACGACATGGCGGCCGCCTCGCAGGAGGCCGTGGACCTGCTGCGGCGGGGCGTGCCCTCGGAACGCTGGCTGCTGGTCTTCGACAACGCCGACGACCCCGAACGCCTCAGCCGCTATTTCCCGCAGGGCGGCTCGGGCCACATCCTCGTCACGTCCAGGAACCAGGCATGGTCCCAGCACGGTGACGCGCTGCCCGTCGACGTGTTCCTCCGGGAGGAGTCGATCGAGCACCTCAAGCGCCGTGCGCCGGGGCTGAGCGACGAGGACGCCGCGCAGGTGGCCACCGCCGTCGGGGATCTGCCGCTCGCGGTCGAACAGGCCGCGGCGTGGATCGCGGAGACGGCCACTCCCATCGGCACCTATCTGGAGCAGCTGGCCCGGCAGGCGCCGGAGGTCCTGGCCCTGAACCAGCCGGCCGGGTACCCGCAGCCGGTCGCGGCCACCTGGAACATCTCCATCGAGCGCCTCAAGGAGCGGTCGCCCGCCGCGGTGCGGCTGCTCCAGCTCTGCGCGTTCTTCGCGCCCGAACCGATCTCCGCCAACCTCCTCTACAGCAAGGAGATGATCGAGGCACTGAAGCCGTACGACGCCTCGCTCCAGGAGAAGCTGGTACTGGGCCGGGTCATCCGGGAGATCGGCCGCTTCGCCCTCGCCAAGGTCGACCAGGTGTCGAACTCCATCCAGGTGCACCGCCTCGTACAGGCGGTGATCAGGGCCCAGCTCGACGAGGAGGAGCAGCGCGAGGCCAGGCACGTCGTGCACCGCATCCTGGCAGGCGCCCGGCCCGACGACGACGAGCCGATCGACAACCCGGAGACCTGGCCGCGCTTCGCCACGATCTGGCCGCACCTCGGCCCTTCGGACGCGCGCAACTGCAGGGAGCCGGAGACCCGCAGGCTGCTGATCGACCGGGTGCGCTACCTGTGGAAGCGGGGGGACGTCCGGACGGCGGGCCGGCTCGGGGACGAGCTGCGGGACACCTGGCGGGAGATGCTGGGCAACCAGGACCTGCAGTACCTCTACCTCTGTTTCCACCTCTCCAACATCCTGCGCACCAGGGGGCGGTACGTGGAGGCCAAGGAACTCGACGAGGTGACCCTCGGCAGGCAGCGGGCGGTGCTGGGGCCGGAGCATCCGCACACGTACATGACCACCAGCAGCCTGGCGATCGACCTGGGGCTGCTCGGTGACTACGGCAAGGCCATCGAGCTGGCGACCGCGGCGCACGAGGGGTTCAGCCAGATCTTCCACGACCGGCACCCCCGCACGCTGGCCGCGGCCAACAACCTGGCGCTGAACCTGCGGAGCGTCGGGCAGTACGCACGCGCCAGGGAGATCGACCAGGACGTCTACGACCTGCGCTCCGAGGTCCTGGGCCCGGAGCACCCGTACAGCCTGTCCTCCGCCATGTCGCTGGCACGCGACCTGCGTGAGGTGGGACGGTACGAGGACTCGGTGGGGCTGCTCAGCCGGACGTACGACACCTACAAGGCGACGCTCGGGCGGACCTACCCCACCACGCTCAGCGCCGCCAAGAGCCTGGCGGTCTCGCTGCGCAGGGCGGGGCAGCTGGAGGACGCGCGCCGGCTGACGGTGGCCACCCGGGCCAGGTACCGGGCCAAGTACACCTCGGCCAACCCCGACTCGCTCGCCTGCGACCTCAACATGGCGGCCGACCTGTTCGCGGCGGGAGAGGCCGCCGAGGCCAGGGACACCGCTCAGGAGGTGGTGGACCAGTACATGAAGGTGCCGGGGGAGCAGCATCCGTACACCCTGGCCGCGCAGAACAACCTCGGCGTCTACCTCTCGGGGGCGGGAGCACCCCAGGAGGCGGAGAAGCTGCTGACACGGGTGGTCGCCTCCATGCGTGAGGTGTTCGGCCGCGAGCACCCGAACACGCTGTTCTCCGTGATGAACCTGGCCAACGCCACGGCCGACCGGGGTGAGCTCGACATCGTCCTGGAGACGGAGCGCACGGTGGCCGGTCAGCTCAGGGAGGTTCTCGGGGTGCACCACCCGGAGACCCTCGCCATGACGTCGAACCTCGCGGTCACGCTCGACGCGATGGGACGCAAGGACGAGGCGCTGAGAGTCCGGGCAGAGGTCTGCGACGAGCTGGCACGGCAGCTCGGCGACGATCACCCGCTGACCCGGGTAGCGCGGGACGAGCGGAGGTTCAGGCGCGAGCTGGAGCCGATGTCGGTGTGAGCCGGAGGGCTCCGGGCTCCCGGAGCCCGGAGCCCTCCGTGATCAGCAGACCGCGGTTTCGGCCTCCCGCTCGTCGAGCAGCCAGTTGAGCACGTCGGGAAGCACGGACAGCGCGTCGAAGTGGGCGGCCGCCGGTTCCAGCACGGCGGTGGCGCCCGGGATCTGCCCGGCCAGCCAGCGCGAGTGCCCCACGGGGGAGAACACGTCCTTCACGCCGTGCCACAGCATCACGGGACACGAGATGCGGGCGGGGTCGAACCCCCACGGCTGGGAGAAGGCGAGGGCGTCGTCGATCCAGCCGTACGCCGATGTGCGCAGCCCCTCACGGTAGTTGGCGAGCAGCATGGCGCGGATGCCGGCGTCGTTGACCACGGTGCGGTCGGAGTCGGTCAGTTCCCGGCGCAGGTCGTCCAGGAGCCGGACCGGGTTGCGCCGGATCTCCGCCGAGCGGCTGATGAAGGATTCCGCCAGCCCGTCCGGGTCCGCCGCCGCCGTGGTGTACGCGAGCACGTTCGAAGCGGCCATCCCCTCGAACCAGTCGAGGCCCTCGGCGTCCCGGGGGGCCAGGCTGACCAGGGCGGCGGTGCGGGTGACCCGGTCCGGCATCAGCGCGGCGCAGGCCAGAGCGTGCGGAGCGCCGCCCGAGCGGCCGACCACGGCGAAACGCTCCAGGCCGAGCGAATCGGCGATCGCGCCCACGTCCTCGGCGACATCCCTCACCCTGCGCCCCGGCAGCCGGTCGGAGCCGCCGTACCCGGGCCGGTCATAGGTGATCAGCTGCATCTTCCGCTGGTAGAGGACCATCCCGCGCGGAGCGGGCCCCAGCCGGCTGCCCGGCATCCCGTGCAGGAGGAACACCGGTCTGCCTCGGGGGTCCCCCTGACGCTCGACCATCAGATGCCGTCCGTCCGACACGCGCACCCGACTCCGCACGCCGCCCCCTCCGCTCGGTCACCCCGCTCGGCCCGGACACCAAGTGCCCGGCGTGTACCGCCTGTTCGATGATGACCTATCGGAGGCGATACCGGCACTCCTTGCCGGAACGAGCCGGTGGTGTCCGGGACGTTCGGAAGCACTCGGTGGTGTTCGGCTTCAGGAGTGCCCTCCACGGCATCCGGACTCCAGGGGCCGTTACAGGACAGGCCCGGTCCTCACCCGCGGCCCATGCCCCGTTGCACCGGGCGTTCGCACACGGGACCGACATGGCGCAAGGCCCGGCGTGTGAACGGTTGGCGGCCGAAGCGTCGTTGTCGTGTGCGCGTCCGGAAGTCGACCTTGTGTGCCCTCGGCCGCGTCGGAATAGTGAGCGCCCCATCCTCCGTGTTCCGGACACCCCACTTGTCCGTGCGCGGCCCCACAGGAGGTCGAAGTTGAAGCACCGACGCATATCCAGGAAGCGTGTGGCCCTGGCCGGATCGGCCGTCCTCGGCCTGGTCGCGGCAGGCGTGACGTTCCAGACTGCGAACGCCAGTGACGGCGTACCCCGGTTCACCGTGAAAACCCTCGACGCCCGCTCGGCCGGAAATCTCGCGGCCACCCTGGACAAGGCCCTGGGCGGTGACACGGCGGGCGCGTACTACGACGCCGAGGCCCGGAACCTCGTCGTCAACGTCATCGACGAGGCGGCGGCCGAGCAGGTCCGTCAGGCGGGCGGCAAGGCCAGACTCGTACAGCACACGCTCGCCGAGCTGACGGACACCCGGCAGACCCTCGCCGACAGGGCGGCCGTTCCCGGCACCTCCTGGGCGGTCGACCCGGTCAGCAACAAGGTGGTCGTCACCGCCGACCGCACGGTCGAGGGCGCGGCCTGGGACAAGCTCAGCAAGGTGGTCGACGGCCTCGGGTCCAGGGCCGTACTGAAGAAGTCCGCCGGCGAGTTCAAGCCCCTCATCGCGGGTGGGGACGCCATCTGGGGCGGCACGGGACGCTGCTCGCTCGGCTTCAACGTGGTCAAGGACGGCGAACCGTACTTCCTGACGGCCGGCCACTGCACCGAGGGGATCACCAGCTGGTCCGACTCGCAGGGCGGCGCGGAGATCGGCGCCAACGAGGGCTCCAGCTTCCCGGGCGACGACTACGGCCTGGTCAAGTACACGTCCGGCGTGGAGCACCCCAGCGAGGTCGACCTCCACAACGGTTCCACCCAGGCGATCACCAGGGCGGGCGACGCGACGGTCGGCATGCCGGTGACCCGCAGCGGCTCCACCACCCAGGTCCACGACGGCGAGGTCACCGCCCTGGACGCCACGGTCAACTACGGCAACGGCGACGTCGTCAACGGCCTCATCCGGACCACGGTCTGCGCCGAGCCGGGTGACAGCGGCGGCTCGCTCTTCTCGGGCGACACCGCGATCGGCCTGACCTCGGGCGGCAGCGGCGACTGCTCCTCGGGCGGCGAGACGTTCTTCCAGCCGGTGCCCGAGGCGCTGGCGGCGTACGGCGCCGAGATCGGCTGACCTCAGGCCCCCCGGGGCCCCGGCAGAACAGCGGGCCCGCCCCCTCGCACGAGGGGGCGGGAGCGCCGTCACCGCAGCTGTTCGGGGGCGAGCAGACGCTGAGGAACCGGCGACGCGCCGGTGACCCGCTCGGCGGGGGCGCCGCTCAGTGCTCCGTCCATGTAACCGAACAGCGCGTTGCCGATCGGGTCCGGCAACGGCGTGCCGTCCTCGCCGAACCGCTCGTACTTCATCAGGTTGTAGCCGATCGCGGCCTGGCGGCGCCCGTCCTCCGTGGACAGCGCCCAGGTCCCCGCCCCGAACACACCGCCGTCGTGACCCCAGTACCAGCCGCCGCTGGGCATCTTGAGGGTGTACAGGCCGAGGCCGTACCGCATCACCGGCTCCTGCCCCGGAGCCGGCTCGTACGCGGGAACGGTCGTCTTCATCTCCCGCAGCTCCGCCGCGCCGAGCAGCTTCCCGCCCAGGAGCCGGCGGTAGAAGTCGTTGAGGTCGTTCATCGTGGAGACCATCGCACCGGCCGTCCCGGCCCAGGACATGTCGTAGACGCTGTAGTCACGCGGCGGGTCGATCGTGCCGTAGAAGGACTCGTACATCTTGGCGTGCGGTCCTGATATGCGGGCGGAGCGCGGGAAGTAGGTATGCCGCAGTCCCGCCTTGCGGATGACGTTCTCGGTGATGTACGACTCCGGGTCCTGGCCCGTGACCTTCTCCAGCAGCAGCCCGGCGATGATGTAGTTGGTGTTCGCGTACGAGTGCGTGCCGCGCGGCGCCGGCGGCTCGGCCGCCAGGCCGAGGCGGGCCAGCTCCTCGGGGTCCAGCGTGCGGAACCGGCCTTCGTCCAGGCTCCGTCCCGGGTCCGTCACCAGCCCGGGGAAGGCGGGCAGTATGTAGTCCGCGATGCCGCTCGTGTGGTTGAGCAGCATCCGCACCGTCACCTCCCGGCCCCGCTCACCCGGCACCAGCTCCGGAAGGTGGTCACCGATCGGGGCGTCCAGGTCGATCCGGCCCCCGGCCACCTGCTGGAGGACGGCCACCGAGGTGAAGGTCTTGGTGATGCTGCCGATCCGGTGCTCGTAGTCCGGGCGCATCGGCCGTCCGGTGCCGGTGTCGGCGACGCCTGTGGCTCCGCGCCACTGTTCGGAGCCGTCCCTGACCGATGAACAGGCCCCGTACATCCCCGCCCGGTGGAACGCGTCGAGGGAGCCGCGCAGCGCCTTCCGGTCGAGGTGGGACGTGGTGGGAGCGACGGACGCGGTGGCGGAGGCCGGCAACGGGGCAGCGGCCCCGGCGGGAAGCGCACCGGCCGTGAGCGACAGCAGGGCCGCCGATGCCACGGCGGCCAGGCGCGCTCTCCGGTGGCCGAAGTGAGGGCTCGGGTGGGCGTTTCGCATGGGCGGTCCCCGTTTCTTCAGCTGTGCGTGCTGGACACCTCCATCCTCTGCACACCGCACCGGGCATCCGTACGACTTCCGAACGACTTTGCGCACAGGAAGAGATGACGTTCATCAGGTTCAGGCCTGCCCGGTGCCGGACCCCGCGTGCGAGCGGTCAGGCGGACTGCGGCAGTCGGCCGGCGGCCGCCCCGGCCGGGGCCACACCGAAGATGTCCACGGCGTGGTAGTACGTCCACGCCGTGCTGTTGCACGAGGTCAGTTTGGCGCCGGAGTAGGCGGCGCACACCCGTTTGAGGTCCGAGTAGAACGCGGAGTCGATGCGGGACTTGTTCGCGGGGAACGTGCCGGCGGCCTTGTAGTTCCGGTAGCCGAAGTCATGGCGGGCGCAGGCCGTCTGGAAGGGGAAGCCGAACGGGTTGTCGGGAGAGGTGCTGCAGTAGTCCGTCGTCCAGTTGAAGCCGTACGCGGCCCAGGCGCCCTGGTTGTTGCGGGCGGCGTTCCACGCGTTGTAGCTGGAGGCGCTGGTCTGGGTCCAGGAGCTGAGGACCTGCGGTTTGTCCGACGGGGCGGCCGAAGCGGAAACGGCAGGGACGAGGGCGAGCGGGAGCGCCACGGCGACTGCGGCGAACGGGACGGTGAATCGGCGACGCATGAGCGACCTCCGGGGTGGGGAAGGGGGATGAGCGGGCCGTTCTCCTCGCGGATCCCGCGGGGCCGCTCCAGCATGGCGTCATGCACCTGCCATGCCTAGTGACTTCGTCGACCGGTTGCCAGGAGTTCGTCCGCGCCTCAGGAGGACGGCAGCCCCCGGCATCCCCATGCGTACGCGCCGGGGCGTCCCTTAGGATGCGGGCATGCACCTCCACCAGATCTACGGCTGACACGGACGGGGCGGTGCCCCGTTCCCGTACCGGGCACCCGTGCGCGCCCCCGGCAGACTCTGCCCGGGCGGCGGCGTACGGGCCCGGCGTGTCCTCTTCGCCGTAGACCTGAAACGAGTGATTCCGCATGTCCCGTCGCCGTACCCACATCGCGATGATCGGCGTCCCCGCCGTCAGCCACGTCCTGCCGAGCCTTGAGATCCTGCGTGAGCTGGTGGCCCGCGGCCACCGGGTGACGTACGCCAACGATCCCGCCGTGGCCGGCCTGATCACGGCCACCGGCGCCGAATTCGTCCCGTGCGGCTCCGTCCTGCCGGTCGCCGGCAACGACTGGCCGGACGACCCGATCGCCGCGATGGACCTCTTCCTCGACGACGCCGTCCAGTCCCTGCCGCAGCTGCGCGCCGTGTACGACCGGGACCCGGCGGATCTGTATCTGTACGACATCGGCGCCTACGCCGCGCGTGCCCTCGCCGAGTCGCAGGGCCGGCCCGTCCTGCAGCTCTCCCCGACCTTCGTGGCCTGGGACGGTTACGACGAGGACATGGCGGCGGCACTGCGGGCGCTGCCCGGCGCCGACGCGTACCGGGCGAAGTTCGCGCGGTGGCTCGCCGGGTCGGGGGCGTCCACCACGGACGTGGACACCTTCTCCGGCCGGCCCGCGAGGGCGCTGGCGATGATCCCCAGGGCCATGCAGCCGCATGCGGACCAGGTCGACCCCGGCGTGGTGACGTTCGTCGGCCCCTGCTTCGGCTCGCGGGCGGACCGGGACGCCTGGACCCGGCCCGCCGGCGCCGGGAACGTGCTGCTGATCTCCCTGGGCTCGGCGTACACGAAGCAGCCGGAGTTCTACCGCCGGTGCCTGGAGGCCTACGGCGACCTGCCGGGCTGGCACGTCGTGCTCCAGATCGGGAAGCACACGGACCCCGGCGAACTCGGCGGCATCCCGGGCAATGTCGAGGTGCACCCCTGGGTGCCCCAGTTGGCGGTCCTGGAGCAGGCCGACGCGTTCGTCACCCATGCGGGGATGGGCGGCAGCAGCGAAGGGCTGTACACCGGGGTCCCCATGATCGCCGTCCCGCAGGGCGCCGAGCAGTTCATGAACGCGGACCGGCTCGTCGGCCTGGGCGTGGCCCGCCGCATCGATACGGCGGACGCCACCGCCGAGGCCCTGCGCACCGCGCTCACCGGACTCGTCGCCGATCCCGGCGTCGCCCGGCGCTCGGCGCGGCTCCGCGCCGAGACCCGGGCCGAGGGCGGTACGGAACGGGCGGCCGGCCTCATCGAGGAGATGCTGCGCTGACCCGGGCCGCGCGCCAGGGGGCGGGGAGGGCGATGCGCGCTCCACGCCCCTGTGGCGGGACCTGCCTCAGCCGGGGCCCGGACTCCCGCCGGGGCCCGGACTCCCGCCGGGGCCCGGAC
>NZ_DATMVN010000751.1:0-7228 GCF_035563135.1 Streptomyces sp. | reverse complement strand
TGTCGTCCTCACGGGGCAGCGCCCCGGTGGCCGCGGCGGTCGCCAGCACGCTCGCGAACACCAACGTCAGGGCCGCCCCGCGGCACAGACCGCGGGGCTCCGGGTCGCCCGGTCCGTCACGGGGTTCCAGAGGTCGGGCAGCACGGCCCCCGGACGCCGCGAGTGGACGTACGGAGAGCTGGACGAGCGGGCCTCGCGGCTGGCCGCCGGGTTCACGGCGCGTGGCATCTCGCCCGGTGACCGGGTCGTGGTCCAGCTCCCGAACGTCGCCGAGTTCGTCGAGGTCGTCTTCGCGCTCTTCCGCATCGGCGCACTGCCCGTCTACGCGCTCCCCGCACACCGGGAGACGGAGATCGAGTACTTCTGCTCGTTCACCGAGGCCGTCGCCTACGTGGTCCCGGACCGGCACGCCGGCTTCGACCACCTGGCACTCGCGTCGAAGGTCAAGGAGCGCACCCCGAGCCTGAAGCACGTGTTCGTCGTCGGCTCGCCGGGTGAGCACACCGCCCTGTCCGAGGTACCGTGCGCGCCCACGGGGAGCGCGTACGAGCCGGCACCGCACGATCTGGCGTTCCTCCAGCTGTCGGGCGGCACGACCGGTGTCCCCAAGCTCATCCCGCGTACGCACGACGACTACATCTACTCGCTGCGCGGATCCAACGAGATCTGCGGTGTCGGCGAGGACACCCGCTACCTCGTCGTGCTCCCCGCCGCGCACAACTTCCCGATGAGCTCCCCGGGCTGGCTCGGAACGCTGTACGCCGGGGGCACCGTGGTCCTGTGCCCCGCCCCCGATCCGGCGACGGCGTTCCCCCTCGTGGAACGCGAGCGCGTCACGATGACCGGCATGGTGCCGCCCCTGGCGCTGGTGTGGACGCAGGCCGGCCCCGGCACCGAGCACGACCTGTCCAGCCTCGACCTCGTCCTCGTCGGCGGGGCCAAGTACAGCGAGGCCGCGGCCCGCCAGCTGGAACCCGCGCTGGGATGCCGGCTCATGCAGGTCTTCGGCATGGCCGAGGGACTCGTCAACTACACCCGCCTGGACGACGACCACGAGACCGTGGTCACCACGCAGGGCCTGCCGATCTCCGAGGACGACGAGATCCGCATCGTCGACGACGCGGACGAGGACGTGCCCGAGGGGGGTTTCGGGCACCTGCTGACCCGGGGCCCGTACACGATCCGCGGCTACTGGCGTGCGCCCGAGCACAACAGGAAGGCGTTCACCGAGGACGGCTTCTACCGCACCGGTGACATCGTGCGCCGTACCCCGACGGGCCACCTGGTCGTCGAGGGGCGCGCCAAGGACCAGATCAACCGGGGCGGTGAGAAGATCGCGCCCGAGGAGATCGAGAACATCATCCTCGGCCATCCGTCGGTGCACGACGTGTCCGTCGTGGGGGTGGCCGACGAGTACCTGGGTGAACGCACCCTGGCCTACGTCATCCTGCGCGAGGGGGCCGAGCCGCTGAAGCCGGTCGCGGTCAAACGCCTCGTGCGCGAACGTGGTGTCGCCGCGTACAAGATTCCCGACCTCGTCGAATTCGTCGAGGCGTTCCCGCAGACCGGAATCGGCAAGGTCAGCAAGAAGGGGCTGCGCTCCGACGCGGTTCCCGGCCGCACCGAATCCGCTCAGCACTGAGATCAGCACCGAGTTCCGCCCAGAGCGGCACCGAAAGGTTCCACCCCATGGCTCTTCCCGCCATCGCTCCCTACGCACTGCCGGCCGAGACCGAACTGCCCGCGAACCGCGTGGACTGGACCGTCGACCCCGCACGGGCCGTGCTCCTGGTCCACGACCTGCAGAATCACTTCCTCGGCGCGTTCCCGCCCGGTGAGCAGCCGCTCACCGGCATGCTCGGCAACACCTCCCGTGTCATCGCGGAGTGCCGCCGCCTCGGTGTGCCCGTCGTCTACTCGGTGCAGCGCGGCGGTCAGACCGCCGAGGAGCGCGGTCTCCAGCTCGATTTCTGGGGGCCGGGTGCCGCCGACGACCCCGAGGCGCTGGCGATCCCCGACGCCGTCGCGCCCGTGGAGGGCGACACCGTCCTGACCAAGTGGAAGTACAGCGCGTTCGTACGCACCGAACTGGAGTCCCTGCTGCGGGAGTCCGGCCGCGACCAGTTGGTGATCACCGGTGTGTACGCGCACATCGGGGTGCTCATGAGTGCCTGCGACGCGTGGATGCGTGACATCCAGGCCTTCCTGGTGGCCGACGCCGTGGCGGACTTCTCCCGCGAGGACCACGACATGGCACTGCGCTGGGCCGCTGGCCGCTGCGCGGTGGTCACCTCCACCGACGCTCTTCTGAAGGGGATCTGAACACCGTGGCGCTCACCCTTGAACTGATCCGCCACGATGTCGCCGACGCCCTCGGTGAGGACCCGGCGGACATTCCCCTCGACGAGAACCTCCTGGACTACGGGCTGGACTCGGTACGCATCATGGCGCTGCTGGGGCGCTGGCGCCGGGACCACGGGATCGAGGCGGACTTCGCGGACCTCGCCGAGCAGCCCGTCATCGATGTCTGGGCGCCGCTGCTGGAGGCCTCATGACCGTCCTGCTGACCGGGACCGGAGGGACCGGACCGGCCCCCGGCCCGGAGGCCCGGCCCCTCGTGCTGCCGCTGACCGCGGCCCAGTCGGGCATGTGGTTCGCGCAGTCGCTCGATCCGCTCAGCCCGGCGCAGAACACGGCGGAGTGCCTGGAGATCGACGGGCCGCTCGACCCGGAGCTGTTCGCGGCCGCCCTGCGCCGTGTGACCGCCGAGGCCGACGCCTTGCGTGTGTCGGTCGAGGACTCCCCGGACGGCCCGCGGCAGCACATCCGCCCCTCGGTCCCGCTGCCGCTCACGACCCGCGATCTGCGGGACGCGCCGGACGCCGGCCGGCAGGCCGAGGAATGGATGCGTGCGGACCTGGCCGAGCCCTTCGACCTGGTGGCCGGACCACCGTTCCGGCACGCCCTGTTCCGGGTGGGCGAGGAGCGGTGGCTCTGGTACCAGCGCATCCACCACCTCGTCATGGACGGCTTCGGCTACTCACTCCTCGTACGCCGTACCGCGGAGGTCTACACGGCGCTCGCCCGGGGCGAGGACCCCGGCCCCCGTGCTTTCGGGACACTGGCCGACCTCGTCGCCGAGGACGCCGCCTACCGGTCCTCGGAAGCCTTCACGGCCGATCGCGCGCACTGGACGGAGGCGTTCGCCGACCGCCCGGAGGTGCCCCGGCTCGCGGGCCGCGGGGCCCTGCCCTCCCGGACGTTCCTCCGGCGCACGGCGCACCTGGGTACCGAGGCCACCGAAGGTGTGCGGGAACTGGCCTCCCGCCTCCGGGCCACCTGGCCGGACGTGCTGATCGCCGCTCAGGCCCTCTACACCTCGCGGGCGACGGGCCACCAGGAGGTCGTGCTCGGCCTGCCGATGATGGGCCGCATGGGGTCCGTCTCGCTGCGGGTGCCCGGCATGGTCATGAACGTGCTCCCGCTGAGGCTGGACGTCTCCCCCGGGGCCACCTTCGCCGAACTGGTCCGCCAGGTGGTGCTCGGCATCCGCGAGGTCCGCCGCCACCAGCGCTTCCGCTACGAGGACATCCGCCGTGACCTGCGGCTCCTCGGAGAGAACCGCGGACTGGTCGGTCCCCTCGTCAACGTCATGCCCTTCGACTACGACGTGGACTTCGCGGGCGCCCCGGCGCGCGCCCGGAACCTGTCCGCCGGGCCGGTCGACGACCTGACGGTGAACATCTACGACCGGGCCGACGGCCGTGGTCTGCGCATCGACCACGACGGCAATCCGGCGCTGTACGACGACGAGGCACTGGCCGCGCACCAGGCGCGCTTCCTGCATCTGGTGGAGCGGCTGGTCCAGGCCGATCCGCATGTTCCGACGGCCACGCACGGCATCGCCACGGCAGCCGAACTCGACCTGGTCCTCGGTGCGTTCAACGACACCGCCCGCGAGCTGCCGCCCACGACCCTCATCGGCCCCATCGAGGCGCGCGCCGCGCGCACCCCCGACGCGACCGCTCTGGTGTACGGCGACACCTCGCTCACCTACGAGGAGCTGAACACCCGCGCCAACCGGCTGGCCCGGCATCTGCAGACGCTCGGCGCCAGGCCGGGTGCCGTGGTGGCGGTGTCGGTGCCGCGCTCGGTGGATCTCGTCGTGTCCCTGCTCGCCGTGCTGAAGGCCGGGGCCGCGTATCTGCCGCTCGACCCGGACTACCCCGAGCAGCGGCTGGCGTACATGCTGGGGGACGCGGCGCCGGTGTGCGCGGTGACCGACCGGGCGGGGCGGCTCCCCGAGGACACCGGGACACCGCTGGTCGTCCTGGACGGCCTCGACGTCTCGGAGTACCTCTGGGTGAACCCGTCGCGTCCCCTCACCCCGGCGCACCCGGCGTACGTCATCTACACCTCCGGCTCGACGGGACGTCCCAAGGGCGTCGTCGTCCCGCACGCGGCGATCGACAACCGGCTGCGCTGGATGCAGAGCGCCTACGGACTGACCGCGGACGACCGGGTGCTCCAGAAGACGCCGTCGTCGTTCGACGTGTCCGTGTGGGAGTTCTTCTGGCCGCTGCGCCAGGGCGCGGCGCTGGTGGTCGCCGAACCCGGTGGCCACAAGGACCCGGCCTATCTGGCCCGGCTGATCCGCGAACAGGGCGTCACCACCTGTCACTTCGTGCCGTCGATGCTCCAGGTCTTCCTCGCGGAGGCGGAGGCGGACGCGTGCGGAAGCCTCAAGAGGGTCTTCTGCAGCGGCGAGGCCCTGCCGCGCGAGACGGCCGGTGCGTTCGGACGGGAGCTCCCCGGCGTCGAACTGCACAATCTGTACGGCCCCACGGAGGCGGCCGTCGACGTCACCTTCCACGCGTGCGCGGCGGACGCGGCCGGTCCGGTCCCGATCGGCCGGCCCGTCTGGAACACCCGCCTCCATGTGCTCGACGCCGCGCTGCAGCCCTGCCCGCCGGGGGTTCCCGGCGAGCTCTACCTGGCAGGGCGTCAGCTCGCCGAGGGGTATCTGAACCGTCCGGAGCTGACCGCGTCCCGCTTCGTCGCCGACCCGTTCGGCCGGCCGGGGGAGCGCATGTACCGCACGGGCGACCTGGCGCACTGGACGGCGAAGGGCGAGGTCGTCTACCTCGGCCGCACGGACGACCAGGTCAAGCTCCGCGGGCAGCGCATCGAGCTCGGTGAGATCGAGTCGGCGCTGGCCGCCCGGGACGGGGTGGACGCCGCCTGCGCCCTCGTGCGGGAGGACCGGCCGGGCGACCAGCGGCTGGTCGGTTACATCACCGGGGGCGCCGACCCGGCGGCCGTACGCGCCTCGCTGGCGCGGGAACTGCCGGAGCACATGGTGCCGGCGGCGGTGGTGGCCCTGGACGCCTTCCCGCTGAGCCCCAACGGGAAGCTCGACCGGCGCGCCCTGCCCGCCCCGGTGTTCAGCGGCGGTGCGGGGGCGCGGCGCCCGTCGGACGCGCGGGAGGAAGCGCTGACGCGGCTGTTCGCGCAGGTGCTGGACATCGCCCAGGTGGGTCCGGACGACGCCTTCTTCGATCTGGGCGGCACCTCGTTGCTCGCCGTGCGGCTGGTGGCCCGCGTGCGGGAGGAGTTCGGCGCCGAGCTGACCATCGGCTCGTTGTTCGAGTCCCCGACCCCGGCGGCACTCGCCGCCCGGCTCGGCTCCACGGGGCCCGCTTCCGAGGACGCGCTCGACGTCGTCCTGCGGCTGCGGGGCGGGGACGGGCGCCCACCGCTGTTCGCCATCCATCCGGCCGGGGGGATCGCCTGGTGCTACGCCGGGCTGTCGGCCCGTCTGGGCCCGGAGCAGCCGGTGTACGGCATCCAGGCCCGCGGGCTGGTCGGGGACGAACCGTTGCCGCGCACCCTGCAGGAGGAGGCGGCCGACTACGTCCAGCACATACGCGCGATCCAGGAGCACGGCCCCTACCGGCTGCTGGGCTGGTCCGTCGGCGGGGTACTGGCGCACACCGTGGCCGTACTGCTCCAGGAGGCGGGTGAGGAGGTCGAACTGCTCGCACTGCTCGACTCGTTCCCCGCCGAGCAGTGGCGGGAGCGGCCGGCGCCCGAGGAGGGCGACGCGCTGACCGCGGTGCTGCGGATGGCGGGCTTCGATCGTACGCACGAGCAGGACCGTGAGGACGTGCTGGCGACACTGCGCCGGGCGGGCAGCCCGCTCGCCGGGCTCAGCGACCGTGCCCTGTCGAAGATCGTCGACATCGTGCCGAACCACGCCCGCATGATGCGTGAGCACGACCACCGGCGTTACGAGGGCGACCTGCTCTTCTTCACGGCCGCGGCCCCGCGTGCGGAGGACTGGCTCACCCGTGAGGCGTGGCGGTCACATGTGACCGGGTCCATCGAGAACCACGACCTCGACTGCACCCACCCGCAGTTGATGCAGGACCGCTTCCTCGACGGCATCGCGGCCGTCCTGGCGGCCCGGCTGAAGGAGCTGGACGCGTGAGCGCGGGGAGCGGCCCGTTCGACCCGGGCCCCGAGGACCGCGCCACGCACCTGGTGCTGGAGAACGCCGCCGGCCGGCTGTCCCTCTGGCCGGTCTGGCGGGAGGTTCCGGAAGGCTGGTCCGTCAGGTTCGGCCCGGCTCCGCACGGGGCGTGCACCGCCATGCCGGAACCGGGCCGCGATCGGGACTGAACCGCCGGCCGCCCCTACGGCGTGGGGGCGGCCAGCAGGTCGACGAGACCGTCGGCCAGTTCCGTGCGCCAGCACAGGTAGTCGTGGCCGCCGTTGAACTCCCGGTAGCAGGCGTCGTCGTAGCCCGCCGCCGCCAGGACCTCGCGCAGCCGCCTGGCGGCGGGCAGGGCCACCCATTCCTGTTCGCCGAAGGAGAGCCGGAAGCGGACCGGCAGACGTGGTGTCCGGGCGATCCGCTCGGTGAGCCACTGCGCCTGCGGCCCGTCGGGCCACCAGAAGGAGCCGGACTGGGCGAGGACGTTGCCGAAGCGCCCGGGCGCGGCCAGCGCCGCGTGGGCGGCGGAGAGTCCGCCCAGGCTCTGTCCGGCGACGACCGTGCGGGCGGGGTCGTCCGTGACCGGCAGGCGGGCCGCCGCCCAGGGCAGCAGTTCGTCGGCGAGGAAGCCGGCGAACTCCGGGCGGCAGGTCATCTCCGACCACCTGGTGTCCGCGTCGACGGACTCCGGAAGCAGGGCGACGAGCGGCGGGATGCGGCCGTCCGCGATCA
>NZ_DATMVN010000750.1:0-4535 GCF_035563135.1 Streptomyces sp. | reverse complement strand
CCGGATCTGGGGGGCGACCGTCGTCTCACCGTTGATGACCCGGGAGACGCTCGATTTGGACACGCCCGCCCGGGCGGCCACCACATCGAGAGTGGGGCGTTTCATGCCTGTCCGTCCCCTGTGCCGCCGCCCGGGTCCGTGTGCGGGGCGGGTTTTCTCATCGGGACGACCTCCGGCTCTGCGTCATGGCGATGACAGCAGCGTATCCGCAGGCCGGAGCGGCCGGAGCATCGCTCGGGCACGTCCTGCGCGACGCCGCCGCCGTGACCGCCGACGCGCCACGTGGTCAGTGAGAGACCGTTCCCTCAGAACACCCCACGCATGACGATGCCTTTTTTACGAGGTGAAAGAGGCCTTGACAGCCTTTGCCAGCCCCCCATCTTCCCTGCCAGGGAGCGCTCCTTGACCTCCCCCACTTGAGGAGTCGCCCATGCAAAAGCTGCTGCACCGCTTCGCCTTACTTCTGGCCCTCGCGGCCTCACTGCTCGCTTTCACCGCTCTCCCCGCCCCTTCCGCCCAAGCGGCAGAGGTCCTGCTCTCGCAGGCCAAGCCCTTGCGGCGGGAGAACCGTGCAGGTCACAGCGTCAAACAGGTGTGTGAGCTGATGAAGGTCTCCCGGACCGCCTGCTCTACCCGTCGCTCCGGCCTGCCCGGCCCCCGGGCGGTGCGGGATGCCGAGCTGACCGAACAGATCACCGAGGCCCATGCGCGATCGCGCGGGACCTACGGGGCTCCGCGCGTGCACGCCCTGCTCACACGCGAGGGTGCCGGCTGCGACCGGCGTCGTGTCGCACGACTGATGCGGGCCGCCGGGCTGCAGGGCCGGCACAGCAGACGACGGCAGGCGACCACGATCCCGGATCCCGGGGCTGCTTTGCGCCCCGGCCTCATCGCCCGGGACTGCTCTTACGCGCCTCGGCGAGCAAGGTGCGTCACTGCTCATGCTGATGACCAAGTCGCGTCACAAGAAGCCGGAGCACCTCCGCCGTTACTTCAAGCCCTCACCAGCGGCCATCGCCGAACTGACCAGCCTTCTGGCCCCCGGTGACAGCCAGCGGTGAGCCAGAACCTTGATCAACCGGTGCACTGACGGCAGGTGAGGTCGGATCGGACCCGCGTGGATCGCACGCCGTCCGCCGGTGCCCGCTGCGCGGGGAGTCCGTCCACTCACTGGGATGGTGCCACCAGGCCCGCCTCATAGGCCAGGATCACCAGCTGCACCCGGTCGCGGGCATCGAGCTTGGCGAGTAGGCGGGTCAGGTAGGTCTTGGCGGTGGCGATGCTGATGGAGAGCTCGCCTGCGATCTCCGTATTGGACAGGCCCCTGCCGACGAGGGTCAGCACCTCGCGTTCCCGGGTGGTAATGCTGTCGAGCTCCGACCGCCGTGGCGGTGACGCTGCGGGTCGGGTGATGAACTCTTTGATCAGCCGGCGTGTGACGGCTGGTGCGATCAGAGCGTCCCCGGCGGCAACGATCCGGATTGCGGCGAGGATATCGTCCAGGGCCATGTCCTTGACGAGGAATCCGGACGCGCCGGCGTGCAGCGCCCCGTAGACGTAGTCGTCGTCATCGAAGGTCGTGAGGACGACGACGCGTGTGGAGCCGCTGCCCATCGTGATCAGCCGGGTGGCCTCGATGCCGTCCATGCCGGGCATCCGGAGGTCCATCACGACGACGTCGGGATCGAGTTCCTCCGTCAGGCGTACCGCTTCCGCGCCGTCTTCTGCCTCGCCCACCACCTCGATGTCCGCGGTGTCGGTGATGACCATCTGCAGGGCGGCCCGGACCAGGGGCTGGTCGTCGGTGAGCACGACACGGATGGTCATCTGGCTCCCGCCTTCGCTTCTGCCTCGGTCCCTGCCGGTACCGGGAGTCTGGCCGCTACCAGGAAGCCGCCCCCGGGGCGGGGCCCGGCCGTGAAATCCCCGTGCAGCAGGGCAGCCCGCTCGCGCATGCCGATCAGGCCGTATCCGGTGTCCGTGCTGGTGCCGCCGCCTTTCCCCCGGTCCGAGACCTCGACGGCGAGTTCGTCCGCGCGGTAGTCGAGGCGCACCTGGCAGGAATCGGCACCCGAGTGCCGTACGGCGTTGGTCACCGACTCCTGGACGATCCGGAATGCCGCGAGGTCGATGTCGGCCGGCAGCGGGCGGCGCCTGCCCTGCCACCACACCTCCACGCGGACTCCGGCGGCGGTGGTCGTCGCGGCGAGCTGTTCCACGTCCGCCAGGCCAGCGGCCGGTCGCAGGGGCACCGGCGCGTGCGCGCGGCCTTGGCGTTCCTCATCCTGGTCGGCCTGGCGCAGCGCGCCGAGCATCCTTCGCAGCCCGGACAGCGTCTCGCGGCCGGCCATCTCCACGGTGAGCATCGCCTCGCGGGCTTTGGCCGGCTGGCTTTCGATGACCCGGGCCGCGGCGCCGGCCTGCAAGGCGATGATGCCGATGCTGTGGGCGACGGTGTCGTGCATCTCGCGGGCGATGCGCAGCCGTTCGGCGGTGACGGCCTCGGCGGCGACCCGGGCGTGCAACTCTGCGGTGTGGGCACGGGCCTGATGCGACGAATTACCGATGAGCCAGGCGATGACCACGGTCAGGGCCACGAACGGCTCCTGCGCAATGCTGGAATCGTCGCCCGTGATCAACCGCAGGACGAGGTAGCCGGCGAGTGTGCCGAGCGCTGCGGCGGCCGCGGTGAGCGAGCTCCGCCGAGGCCGGGTGGCTGCGAGGTAGCAGAGGGCGATATCCACGGCCAGGAACTGCGTGGGCGGAATCTCATCCTGACGCCAGGCCACCGTCGAGGTGACCGTACCGACGATCACCAGGCCGTACGCCGCGAAGGTCCTGCGTCGCAGCACCGCGCTGCCGGCCAGGATCAGCACGAAGGCGACAGCGAGCAGTGCCTGGGCTCCGGGCGAGTCGAGCCCGTCCTGGGGGTAGTTGAGCGAGTACGTCGGCACTTGCGGCATCACTACGTACTCGACGATGGGTTCCACTGCTGCCGCGTACCACGCCAGTGCCGTCCACAGGCCCGGCGGTATGCGTTTGAGCAGCGGCAGCGGCGGTGAGGCGGACATGCATTGATCGTAAGCACCTGCATCTGACAGCACATCCGACCGTGGCCGTACAACCAGGGTCGACACCCGTCCTCCCCGATTGTCATCGGGGGGCCGATGACGGGCGGGGTCGCCCACCGGCACCGTTGTCCCCGTGATCGAAGTCAACGAGCTCACGAAGCGATACGGCGGCACTACGGCCGTCAAAGATCTGACCTTCACCGTGCGACCCGGCCAAGTGACCGGGTTTCTCGGTCCGAACGGCGCCGGCAAGAGCACCACTCTGCGGATGATCCTCGGCTTGCACGAGCCCACCAGCGGCGCCGTCACCGTCGACGGCCGTTCCTTTCGCGACCGCCCCCGCGGCCTGCGTCATGTCGGCTCCCTTCTCGACGCGCACGATGTGCACGGCGGGCGCAGCGCGGTGGCGCAGTTGTCCGCCCTGGCCCGCTCCAACCGCATCCCGCAGCGCCGGGTGGAGGAGGTGCTGCGGGAGGTCGGCCTTGCCGAGGTCGCCCGGCGCCGCATCGGCGGATTCTCGCTCGGCATGAAGCAGCGGCTCGGCATCGCTTCCGCCCTGCTCGGCGAACCCCCGGTACTGCTCTTCGACGAACCGCTCAACGGCCTCGACCCGGAAGGCGTGAAGTGGGTGCGTGACCTGTTCAGGCGTCTCGCCGCCGAGGGCCGAACGGTGTTCGTCTCCAGCCATCTCATGTCCGAGATGGAGCACACCGCCGACCAACTGATCGTCATCGGCCGCGGCGAGCTGATCGCGGCGGAAAGCATCACGGAGTTCTCCGCTCGCAGCGCCCGGCAGAGCGTCACGGTGGGCACGCCCGCCGCTGCCGCCCTGAGAGATCTGCTGACGGCCGAGGGCGCGGCCGTGGACACGGCGGGCGACCTGCTTGCTGTGACCGGTGTGACCTCGGTCCGGATCGGTGAGATCGCCATGGAACACCGCATTTTGCTGCATCACCTCAGCACCCGGTCCGCCTCATTGGAAGAGGCGTTCATGGAGCTCACCGCCGACAGCGTGCAATACCTCGCAGGAGACCCCCAGTGACCACGACGTACGCTCCCGTCGGCGGACTTGGCGCCGACGAACCCCGCGCCCGCTTTTACGACCTGGTGGTTGCCGAGTGGATCAAGCTTCGGTCGCTGCGCTCGACCTGGATCGCGTACGGGGCCACCGCCCTGGCCGTCATCGCGTTCAACGCGGGAACCGCCTACGACACCTACAACTACTGGCCGGAGCGGAGCGCGGCGGACCGGGCCGACCACGTCCGGGCCGGAATTCCGCTGCAGGAGGCGTTCACGGCGAACGCCGCCATGGTCATGATGCTCGCCCTCGGTGCGCTCGGCGCCGTCGCGATCATCGGCGAGTACAGCACGGGAACCATTCGTACGACGTTTGCGGCCGTTCCGGCCCGCCGTTCGGTGATGGCCGCCAAAACGGTGGTCGTCACGGCGGTCACCACCGTCTTC
>NZ_DATMVN010000749.1:0-6191 GCF_035563135.1 Streptomyces sp. | reverse complement strand
GACCGACTGGTCCGCCGCTGGGCCGAGCGCTGCACAACCGACGCCAACCTTAGGTGCGCTTTGGTCGAGGACCCGCTCACGGGGCGGCTGAGGGTTGGCGCCCCACGTCTATGCGCGAGCAGCACACAATCGGCCGCTCATTGGGCAGGGGAACGCATGCAGAGGTGCAAGCGCCGAGGCCGGAGAAAGCCGACTGCATTCTTGGAGCTGGGTGTTCAGCTTCTTGCGCGGGCTGTCCACCGACCCGTGATGACGGAAGGCCCGCTCGGGTCAAGAGCGGGTTCCATCCTTCCGATGCATGGAGGAGGTGCGTGACCCGACCCGCCTGAGGATCTGCGAAGGATCCAATGAACATGCCGAACAGGGAAGTAGGTATCCAGTGACAACGCTCATTGTCTGCGTGCTGGTCATAGCGTTTTGTCTTATCGCCATCGCCGCCATTGTCGCCAAGAGCCGAAGCGGTGGATTGTCTACAAGGCCGACCGCTCGCACGGAGCCACAGTTCACCCCCTCTACTGCCCAAAGTCCGATAGGCCGCCTGCATGACGGAGAGGCGCTCCTCCTCCATTTGCTCCGTGAGCAGACCATGGACCTCCGCGCTATCCGTCGGCACACAGGACTCTTCTACTTCCTCACCTGGCTATTGATTGGACTCGGTGTGATCGCCATAATCCTCGCCTCGGCGGCCGACTTGTAGTTCGGGTAGGCGGCCTGGCGCCTTTCATCGCAACGTCCCGCCGCACACGCCCAATCGCTCGTTGGCCGCCACCGAGTAGGCGAGGCACGATGCCTTTGCCGGGTACCGACGACAGGAGCGATGGCGTCGTGGGCTGCCGGCTTTGCCGCATCATGCGGGCTTGCAGTTCAGGTCGAGAGCCATCGCCGCGGTGTCGGGCCTGGTCAGTCGAGCGTCCGTAAGTGCTCCGCCGGGTGGATACGCCTGGTATGTCAGCACTGCGGACGAGCCGCTGACTGTTCCGCCTGACTTACGTGTACGTGACCGTGCCGTACAGCGTTCCTTATCCGAGTGAGGACGAAGACTGGCTCTGCCAGAACGTCGGCTCAAGCGAGGGCCCCATCTACCTGGATGCTCCGCTCTGTCTCGTGCGTGCGGAGGCCGTCACGTCGGGTGCCACTCCGTTGGACAGCGTGGAAGGCGGACGGCACTGTCCCTGAGGCCGCCCTGTGTCCCGTAGCGGCCGGCGGCCCACTGTGGGACACCCGCATGCCCGGGGCCGCACCAGCCGATCTGGAGGTCGAGGCACTCCGCGCGACTGCCGATCGATGCGGTCGACAGGAGCGCCCCCGCGCCTCAGAAGCGGTAAGTCGTCTGGCCGTGCCCGTCGCCGAAGGCGATGACCTTGTCCGGGGCGACCCGGTACACCCATGCGCCGCCGTGCGTGCTCCCACCGGAACCGCTCAGCTCGACGAATTCCTGGCCGCGGACGTCGAACTTCCAGTCGTCGCCGTACTTGGCGGACCAGGCCGCAGCCAGTGTCTGCAACTCCACCGCATCCGTCACGCGCTCCGCGGTGCCCTCGACCACGACGTCCTTGCCGCTGTTCCAGCCGTTCGCCCCGGTGCTCCCGGTCGTCACCGCAACGCGGGCGTTGACGTCCAGGTTGCGCTGCTTCTGCTCGTCGGAGCCCGTGCAGAACGCGAACGCACCGTCCTGCCAGACGCCCACGAGCGGTACTGCGTGCGGACGACCGTCGGCACGGACGGTGATGATCCAGTAGAGCTGCGCGTTCATCAGGAAGCGCTCGATGGCGGCCCACGGTGGCGGGGACGCTGACGCATCGCCGTACCTCGGGTCGATCACTCCGGTCGTCATGTTCATCTGACTCGATCCTGGACGGAGACTCATCGCCCCATGTGCGCTGTCACGCGCGCGCGTCAAGGCGGGTCGCGGTGGCCTGGTAGCCGCCGCCGGGCCACTCCCACCGTCCCTCGATCGTGCCGGCGTTGCGGTCGATCGTGCCGCGGAAGCGGGCTGGGGAGTCCTTGGACCCGTGCCAGATCGTGAGGCCGTTCCCCTGGATCTGCCAGAAGTACTCGAGGGCAAACGAACAGAACGGGCCCGGTCCCTCGTTGCTGAAGAACATGGAGCGCAGCATCTGCTGGGCGTGGTCGTAGCCGATGTACTCGGCGCCTTCGTGCTCGTCGCCGTCGATCCTCATCGTCTGCACGAGGAAGTGGCCGCCTGGAAGCCAGCGTCGGGTCACCGTGCCCGTGAAGGGGGAGCTGCCATCGAGGTCGTGGCCTTCGAGCCGCCAGGTGCCTTCCAGCACGTCGAGCTCGCGCAGCTTCGGGTGAGGTCTCGGAGCGCTGGGCCCGCTCTGCTGGTCGGTGTGATCAACCTCGGTCATCACGGCAATCCCTTCAGGCGGAGGTGTTGTGGTGCGCGGCAGCTTGGACCCGGGGGTCAGGCGAATCTCATCGCCGCGACGGCTGTGCACGACGCCGTCCGCGCGATACGACCGCCGGGATACCGGAGACCCGTCCGGTTGCAGCTCGGTGAACCTGGACGCAGGCCCGTCCTGGTGCAGCGAGGAGCTTTTGGGCCAACCGCGGTACGTCACCGGGCGGGTCGTGATGAATCGGTTTGGACCGGTGCCAGACCCCTCAAGGACAGTTCGGCGCCAGCGCCGACGGTGGTGCACTGCCGCCCACGAGAACCGCTGTTGCGGTGGGACGCTTGCCGGTATGGATGGACGCGGCGCGCGGGCGATCGTCGAGGAGATGCTCCGACGCCAGCAGGTAGGCGACGACACCTTCCTGGACGAGCTTGTCGCCGTCGACATGGTCAACCACGCGGCCGGTCCTCAAGGCCGCAGCGGGCTGGCTCGGATCCTGCGCACCATCGACCACGACCTCGGGCCCGTCACCCTCGAGCAGCGTCATCTCATCGGCGACGGCGACATCGTGGCGCAGCACATGACGCTGCACGGCACCCATCGAGAGTCGACGATGCCGCTGCTCGCCGATGTGCCTCCCTCGGGTCGTCCCGTGGCGTGGACGTTCATCCACATCTGGCGCGTCGCCGACGGGCTGATCGTCGAGCACTGGGCGTGCCGCGACGACATGGGCCTACTCGAGCAGGTGCGCGGCTGAGTGCGTCAGCTCGGGCCGGGACCGCCGCTGCCCTCCGTCGCACCCGTCGCCGAGGACGAGGCCTCCGGTGCCGTCACGGAGCGAAGGGGGTACCGGCCGTGCGCTGTGAGTTCGTCCTACGAGTCGATGCGTTCGTAGGTCAGCTGCAGGTCGTCCTCCCAGGGACCGCCCTCGTGCGACATCGTCCCCTTGGCGTCGAGGCGGCTGCCATCGCCGGCGACGGTGAGGACCATGCGCTGGGCGAACCCCGCCTCGTCGCGGTGCCACGACACCTCGCCGTCGCCCACCTCGACGGTGTAGCGGCGAGAGATGTCCCGCTCGTCGAAGTACAACATCGTGAAGGTGCCGGCGGCGTCGTCCGAGCCGATCACCGCCACGCCGTCAGGGATCTCCGGCTCATCGATCTCCGAGCGCATCACCAAGAAGGCGCCGCCTTCATGCCATGCGAACGACGTGAGGCCATGGAAGGTCGCCTCAGGCACCAGCGGATGCGTCCCGGTCGTGCGCCAGTTGCCTATCAGCGGTGCCAGCGGCTCGAGTGCCGGGTTGGGTCGCTGCGCTGCAGGGCCGATCGGTGTCGTCATCCGCAGGATCGTTTCAGGCTGCGGGAGTCATTCCCGCTTCCCGTTCCTCCTTCGGGTTCTGGTCGACCCAACGGTTGGAGCGATACCGCCCCTCGGGGCAACCGGATGTTCCATAGGCCGCCTTCAGGGTCACTCCGAACTCCACCTCTGTCCCAGTGGCGGAGCGGCCGCAGGCGCCGAGGAGTGCAGCCGTTCAGCCGTGCCCGCTACGTGCCCGTTCGACGGGCACGGGGTGGGGAGTCGCGGTCATCAGCCGTGGGTCGGTCGGGCGTCTGACCAGCGGCGATGCGTAGACGGACAGCTTAGATGGCGCGGATGAGAGGACTCGAGAACCGCTATGGGGTGACACCCATCGTGGGTTCGAATCCCGCGCCCTCCGCTCCGACCAGTGGCTTCACGTCGGGCCGACCGGGTGCCGGGCTCACCGCGTCCGTCGTGCCCGCTGCCAGCCCGTACGGCTCCCGCTCGTGCCCGCCGCGAGGCGACCGAGCCGTGCGGCGACCTGCAGCGAGCCGAGCCGGGGCCTCAGTGGGCCGGCGGGAACTCACCGGTGTGCACCAGGTGCTCCGCGATGTCCCGGAGCTTGCGGTTCTTCGTCATCGAGGCCTGCGTCAGAGCTTGGAACGCCCGGTCCGCGGTCAGCTTGTGACGCTCCATCAGGACGCCCTTGGCCTGGTCGATGACGGCTCGGGACTGCAGAGCAACCTGGAGGTTGCTGGCCTCAGCTTTGGCGCTCTGGTACTGGTGCATGTTCGCGATGGCGACTGCGGCGTAGGGCGCGAACCGGGCAGCTGCCGACCGGCTGTCCTCGTCGAAGGCATGCGGCTCGCGGGAGTAGATGTTCAACGCGACCCGCACGTGCTGACTCACCGGCAGTGGAACCGACAGGGAGCTGAGGCTGCCCCGCTCGGCTGCAGACCTGGCGTAGTCCGCCCAACGGGGCTCGATCCGTGCGTCGGGGACTTCGGTCACCTCACCGGTGCGGGCGGCGTGCAGGCACGGGCCGTACCCGTGCCCGTACTGGCTCTCGTCGCAGTCCAAGGCCAGCTGCCCGGTGTAGACGGCGGTCGATGGCTTGTCGTTGACCACCACCGAGACTGAAGCCTCGATGCTGCCGGGCATGACGTCCTTGGTCAGGTCGGCGACCTTCTGCAGGACGCTATGCGACGAGTGCTCGGCGAATGAGAGTCGGCCCAACTGCTCCAACGCCTGGTCGGCGCGGTGAGCCTGGGTGCGGTGGTCGTCGGGGCGTTCTTGAGCAGTCAAGGGAATCCTCCGGTTACTGGAACCGGATGGGGGCCGGCGTCCACGCGTGAGCTGGACAGGTCCGCGATGGGCACGCCGCTGGGGCGACGTGTCAAGCGATGCAATGCAGCCCCCTCTGAGGGAACGGCATCGAAGATCGAGCGGCCCTGAGGGCTGTTGCTTCAACGAACAGGGCCTGGCCAGGACGCCGGGCTCAGCGAGGTGACTTGCCCCTACCGTCCTCTCTATGGGCAGAAGGCGCAAGGAGAGCGACTCGGCGCACGGCAGCACACCGCGCCACCCCGTTCGACCATGTCCTTGAGGTGACTGCCCTGATCGTCGCCTTCAGGTGCATCATCGTTGCGGTACTACCCGTAGGTCGTCGGTCCCCACGTCGCAGCGACGGGTCGATTCCGTGCTCGACTTCGGAGGAATCAGATGACGCGGCCGAACTGGGCGCCTCGGCCCGTGCCGCCGGCCAGCCTCGGCGCGACAGTGCTCGGCCGGTGGGAGCCGCACTCGGCGGTGGAGGTCTCCGCCAGCCGCCGCAGGCTGGCAGCCAAGATGCACGACGGCGCTCCCGCCACCGCTGATGAAGGCGCGCTGGAGCGACTGCTCCTCGTCCACGAGGAACTCGTCAGCAACGCGCTCCGGCACGGCCGCCCACCGATCTGCGTCGAGCTGAGCACCTACAGCACCTACTGGCTGGTGAACGTCAGCGACGCGGCCACCGACAGGCCGCCATCCCCGGCCCTTGACCGAGACCCAGCCCACGGCGGCCTCGGCCTCCACATGGTCGCCCACCTGTGCGGCGCCCGAGGCTGGACAGTCATCGACAACCGCAAGCACGTATGGGCCCAGATCGATGTCACCCGTCCCGAGGCACCCGGCGTCCCACCGGCACCGGGCTGCTAGTACCGCGACCGGCAGCCTTCACCCCTCTCGGTGTCACCGGCACCAGACGCCGCTCGCCGCGGGGTCGTCCGCCCAAGAGAACGCGGAGGCAGAGACGGCGGGTTGGCTGCGCGCTCGTATCGCCAGCGTCCTCCCATGGTGGCTGCGGTCGTTGTTGGAGCCCTGGTCCTCCGCTGACCGGGCACTGCCGAGCCGACGTCCTCTCTTTCGTCGTCACGTGAAAGCAGGAGGGGGCCTCCCGAGCCGTCCTTCGAGGCTGAGAGACAGCCGCGGTGGGATCGCGAGGCAGGACGCTAGGTCGAGGGACTTTCGCCGGCGCGGTCGTGGGCGGTC